>PWFW01000246.1 GCA_003554225.1 Halanaerobiaceae bacterium
AAAGGGAAAAACTGGCAGAAAAGGGGAAGTGTCGCATGAAAAATGAAAGCAGGATTACTATCCGCAAATTTGAACTGGAAAAGGATTTTCAGTCAGCCCTCAATATCTGGCAGGAAATCGGCTGGCTGGAAAGTTCCAAGCCGGAAGATAATAAAGGGATTAAGTATATGTTTGAGGCCTCAGATTTCCTGGTGGGGGAGGTTGATTCCCGGCTGGAGGCCACCACTGGTTTTATTCCGGCCAGTCTCAATTACCAGGGCCGGGAGCTGAGCCTCCATGCCCTGACAGGGGTGGTGGTGAGCCCCCTGGCCAGGAAGCAGGGGCTGGCAGGACGCCTGGTTGCCAGATCCCTGCAGCAGGGCGCCCTCAGGGGCGATGCCCTTTCAGCACTGCTGATGTTTGAGCAGGGCTATTACAACCATTTAGGCTACGGGACAGGGAGCTATGAGCATATCTTCACCTTTGACCCTGCCCAGCTTAAGGTCAACAGGGAGCCGGCTATTCCGGAGCGGATTACAGCAGAGAACTGGGAAGCCATCCATCAATCCTGGCTCAAACGCAGAAAGCTCCACGGCTTTGCCACTCCTAATCCCCCGGAGGTTATCCGGGACATGGTTTCCTGGAAGAAGGAGAAGAGCTTTGGACTGGGTTACCGAAACGCTCAAAACGAAATAACCCATATGATGTGGCTGGTCAGGGAGAAGGGTTCTCACGGACCTCTGGAAGTTGCCTTTTTAACCTGCCGGAATCATGATCAGTTTCTGGAACTTCTGGCCCTGCTAAAAAACCTGGCTGACCAGGTCTTCGCCGTCACTCTGCTGGAGCCGGCCGATATTCAGCTTAGAGACCTGATCAAGCTCCCCCACAAACAGTCCGAGATAACCAGGGGCAGCGATTATAATTACCGGTCTCGAGTAGAAGCTTACTGGCAGGTCAGGGTTTTAAATCTAAAGAAATGCCTTAAAGCTGTCTCCCTCCCCGGGCCGGAAATAAACTTTAACCTGGAGCTTTCAGACCCGGTGGAAAAATACCTGAAACCATCAGATGAGTGGCAGGGCCTGGCAGGCAAATATTCAGTTACCCTGGGCCCAGATTCCAGCATTGCCGAGGGGTTTAAAGAGGGGCTCCCGCTTATGGAAGCCAGCATCAACGCTTTCTCCCGGCTCTGGCTGGGGGTGGTGCGTCCCACCTCCTTGAGCAGGACCGATGAGCTCAAAGCCCCTGAGGAGCTGCTGCAGAGCCTGGACCGCCTGCTGGCCATTCTGCCCCGCCCTCAGCTGGACTGGGAATTTTAAAATGAAGCAGGAGATACCATGAAAAAAATCAAACTGGTTTACAACCCCAGGTCCGGTGACAGCACATTTCCCGGGCGGCTCAACGAATTTGTCCGGGTCTTTCAGCAGGGCTATGAGGTCAGCCTGCTTAACATAACCGGGGCCAGCCTGGCAAAAAGGTTCAGCCGTATTAATTTTGCCGAATATTCCTGCCTGGTGGTGGCAGGAGGCGATGGCACCATAAACTCTGTTGTCAATGCCCTCCTGGGTAACGACATTGAGATCCCCCTGGCCATACTGCCAACCGGGACCTCCAATGATTTTGCCGACTATTTTAACCTCCCCGGAGGCTTTGAAGATTACTACGAGCTAATCAGCCGGGGCCATATCAGGAGGGTTGATGTCGGCAGGATCAATTCCCGCTATTTTGTCAATGTCTGTGCCGGCGGCTTCTTAACCGGGGTACCTCACAAAACCGATACCGCCCTGAAAAACCGCCTGGGCAGGATTGCCTATTACCTTAAGGGCCTGCAGGAGTTCCCCAGCTTTAAGCCCTTAGCCCTGGAGATTACCACCACCGACCAGGAATTTTCCAGCGAGCTCTTTATGTTTCTGGTCTTAAACAGCAGCCGGGCAGGGGGCTTTGACACCCTGACCCCGGAGAGCAGCATCGATGACGGTCTCTTTGAGTTTTTAGCCATCAGGTACGGCGGCATCTATGAGATGTTTAATTCCCTGATCGAGGTCTTTATCAATAAAAATCCCGGGCAGGATAATGTTATCCTGCTTAAGGACAGCTATTTCAAGCTGAAGCCCTCACAGGGTAATTCCCCTGGCAACACCGATATTGACGGTGAAAAGGGACCTGCCTACCCGGTGGAGATAGAAGTTCTTCCCGCGGCTTTGCCCCTTATTATCCCGGGGTAAAGCTGGCCTACAGCTTTTGGCAGTCCACAGTGCAGGCTTTTAGAAGGGTGGTTTTAATGCCAGAGAAAAATTTTAACATATTTAAAATCAAGGATTACCAGGTAATTATTTTTACAGCAATTGTTTTATTTGCTTTTTATCTCTTAAGCTACCTGGTTGACATTCACAATATTTACGGAATCCGGGACTGGATGGTTGAGCATCAGGACTTCAATGTCCCCTTTCTCTGGAATTACCTCTTTGCGGAAGGGGCTCCGGTGGAAATACTGCAGTGGCTCTTTATCGGCCTCATGACAATGTCCTCGGCCTATATTGCCGGGATCCAGGCAGGCCAGGGCAGCAGTGATAGCTCGATAAAAAGGTTCTGGCTTTTGTTCAGCATTCTGGGGGTTTTAATGATAATGGAAGATGCAGGCAATGTCAGGCATTTTTTGACTGTTCGCGGAGTCCTGCTTTTTCGCGATGAGATGATCTACCGCAGCATTACTGAATTGAGCTACTTCGGGCTGATGGCCCTGCTGCCGGTAATTGCCCTGCTCAAGTACCGCCACCAGGTTTTTAAGAGCCGGAGGACAGCGGTGATTTTGCTGGCTGGCTGCTGTTTTTATGCCCTGGCTGTTGGTATGTCAGGCACTCGAGATATCAGGTTCTGGTACCAGACTGCCGGAACCATCTTCTACGACTGGACAGTTGAGCTGGGCGGGGAGGAGCTGGCCCTGATCTACGAAGAAGTTGACAGCTTTTTGGCTGAGGGAGGCCATATCTCCATACGCTATCGCTTTATGGACTTTCTGGTGGAAGAGAGCCTGGAGTTGCTGGGCGCGGCTTTTCTCTGGGCTTCTACACTTGCTTTTCTGGAGGATCAATCAATTCATGCTAAAGAATAAATTCTATTACCTTTTTGTGATTACAGCCCTGTTGCTGGCTATCCTGGCAGTTGCCCTTCACTACAACCTGCTCTTCCCCGGGGAGCCTGCTGGCTACCAGGGGAGGCTTGAAGATTTCCAGGCAGAACCTGAAGCCGGTTACCAGGAATGGCTGGCAGGGCTGGACGAGGATTTTACCAAAACCTATGATGTGATTGTTGCCGGTACTGATCCGGAAGGTATTGCTGCTGCTCTTTCCAGCGCCAGGAACGGACTTGATACTCTGCTGATTGATGAACGGGAGAGACCCGGTGGCCTGATGGTCAAGGGGATGCTGAATACTATCGACATGAATTACAACCCGGAAGGTAAGATTGTCACCCGGGGCATCTTTGCCGAATTTTATCAGCAGCTAGAAGGGACTTCCTTCAATACCGGGACAGCAGAAGCTGTTTTTCGGGAGATGATAGCTGCCGAAGCTAACCTGGACTGGGTTGATTCTGCTGAAATAGAGGGTGTAATCATCGACGGCAGCAGGGTTGCCGGGATTGAGGTAATCCGGGAAGAGAAGAGTTTGAGCTTTGGAGCTTATAAAATTATAGATGCTACCGTGAATGCCGAACTGGCAGCTGATGCCGGAGCCCCTTACTATACCGGCATGGAAGATATCAACCTGGAGAATAAATTCCAGGTTGCCACCCTGGTCTTTGAACTCGATAATATTGACTGGGTCGAGGCCAGGCGGCATTTGAACAGGGATGGCGACCCCAATACCGGGGGAGATGACAGGTCCCTCTGGGGGTTTTCGGCTGAGATGCAGAAATACCAGAGTTCTGACTCTGATATTATGGTGCGGGGACTGAATATCGGGCGCCAGGAAGGGGCACGCGCCCTGGTTAATTCCATTCATATTTTTGATGTTGACCCCCTGGATGAAGATTCGATTGCCAGAGGGAGAGCTAAAGCTAAAGAAGAACTCCCTGGCATTGTTGAGCATATCAGGGAGGAAATACCCGGATTTGCCGAAGTTGAAATTTCTCAGGTTGCCCCCGAGCTTTACCTGCGCCAGGGTCGGAACATCAAGACCGAGAAAACCTTAACCATCAACCATGTCAGGGAACATACCAGCTTCTCTGACAGGATTGCCCTGGCCTCTTACCCGGTAGATATCCAGCGTACTTCCAGGGATAACCAGGGTTTCGTTCTCTTTAACCCTGCCAAATACAGTATACCTTATCGCTCCCTTATCCCGCTCAAAGTAGACAACCTCCTGGTTGTGGGGCGGGCTGCCGGCTTCGATTCTTTAGCCCACGGCTCAGCCCGGGTAATCCCTGGCGGCATGGCAACAGGCCAGGCTGCCGGGACTGCCAGCCGCCTGGCCCTGGAAAATGATATCAGCTTCCGGGAACTGGCAGCTTCAGGGGAGAAAATCAGCACCCTGCAGAAGCGGCTTGCGGACCAGGGGGCCTACCTCGTTGATTTTCACTACCCCTTTGCCGGGGAAGATAGCCCGGCTCTGGAAGGCATCAGGTTTGTCAACCAGCTGGGGCTGATAGTTGCCGGGTATGACAATGATTTTGATTTTGAGGGCAGGGCTACCGGCGAAAGCTTTGCCAACCAGTTAAATCAGGCACACCGGCGCCATTTTGGCAGCGGGCTTGAACTGCCATCTGGCATTTACCCGGGTTATCTGACATTAAAGAGTGCCGGGGAGATTCTGCAGGAAACCGCAGAGGAGAATTACCAGCTGGAGGAGGGAGAGGCTCTGCTTCCTGATATGCTTGCCAGCTGCACCATAGAAAGGCTGGCAGAACAGGAATACCTCTCCAGAGAAGAAAGCTACCAGCTGATTTATGAGTTTACCCTTTTTCTCGAGGGTCTGGCAGAGAACGAAAGAGGTGATAATTAAGTGGAATGGAGCAGTGAATCACTGGAAAAATTTAATGATATTCTGGGATCTAACAGCCCCACCCCCGGCGGCGGGGCAGCAGCGGCAGCCGCTGCCAGCATCAGCACTGCCCTGCTGGCCATGGTAACCGCCCTGACCGAGAATGGGGGTGAGATTGCCGAAGCTGGCAGGGAGCTGAAAGAGTACCTCAAGCAGTCCTACCGGCTGATTGACGAGGATTGCCGGGGCTTTGAAAAGGTCATGGAGGCCTACAGTCTCCCTGCCGGGGGGCAGGATGAAAAAGAGCAGCGCCATGAGAAGATAGAAGAGGCTCTCAAGGCTGCCAGCCGGCCCCCGCAGGAATTGATGGAGCTGGCCCTTAAGATCCTGAAAACCGCCAATGCAGTCGTTAAAAAGGGAAACCGCAATGCCTGGACAGAAACAGGGATTGCTGCCGAGCTTGCATTTACCTCCCTTAAGGCTTCCTATTATAATGTCATGATCAACACCTGCTCAATCAGCGATGAGAGCTTTAACCGGAGTATTGTCCTTGAATCCCGGGAAAAGCTGGAACAGGGAAAGGAGTTAAAAGCCAGCCTGGAAAATTACCTGGAAGAGGAAATTATTAACTGCCCCTATCTCTAACTTGCAAGTTTTTCAGCGCTGTGGTAAAATTATTAAGGAATATGTTTTATATCTGGTCTGGAATGAAGGAGGGGGTCTGCTGCCCACTCCTTAATTTAATAGAAATAAAAAATATTTCATGCTGCTGGAGGTAATAGAGATGAGTATAGTCAAAAGAGTGGAAAAAAAAGTTGAAAATTTGCTGACAGAGGGTGATTATGATCTGGTAGCAGTGGAATATGTCAAGGAAGGCTCGGAAAGAGTACTCAGGGTTTTAATAGAAAATAAAGAGGGAGAGCTGGATCTGGATGATTGTGCCCGACTGAGCCATCGGCTCTCTGACTGGCTGGATGAAGAAGATTTTATCTCTGAAAGCTATATCCTGGAAATTTCCTCACCGGGTGTGGAGAGGCCCCTGAGGGGCAGGGATGATTTTCAGAGGTTTTCCGGTGAGTCTGTTTATATCAAGACCTATGCCCCCATCAGGGGAGAAAAAGAATTTACCGGTAAACTTCTGGGGCTGGAAAAGGATCTGGTCCGGCTGGAACTGGCAGAGGATGAAGTTGTCGAGCTTCCTTTCAAGAGCATTGCGGCGGCCAGATTAAATTTGGATATCTAGATCTAGATTATTAGGAGGAATTTGCTTATGAATATAGAATTTTTACATGCGCTGGATGACATTGAGAACGAAAAGGATATTCCCAAGGAAATACTGCTGGAAGCCATTGAAACTGCTCTGGTTTCAGCCTATAAGAAGGATTTTGGTTCCAAGGAGAATGTTAGGGTCGAAATTGATCCCTCTTCCGGCGATGTCACTGTCTTCTCCCGGAGAAAAGTCGTTGCCGAGGTGGAAAATAAAAACTTTGAGATAACTCTGGATGAGGCCCGTGAGATAGATAGTTCAGCAGAAATTGGTGATGCCGTGGAGGTTGAGGTTACCCCGGCTAATTTTGGCCGGATTGCCGCTCAGACAGCCAAACAGGTTGTCATGCAGAGAATTAGAGAAGCTGAAAGAGATGTGATTTACGAGCACTATAAGCAGAAAGAAGGGGAGTTTATTACCGGGACCATTCAGCGATTTCATAATGATTATATATTGATTGATATGGGAAAAACTGAAGCTCTTTTACCGCCTTCCGAGCAAATTCCTACTGAAAATTATAAGGTTGGTGACCGTATCAAGCTCTATATTGTTGAAGTCAGCTCCACCAACAAGGGGCCCAGGATTTTGGTCTCCCGTACCCATCCCGGCCTGCTCTTGAGGTTGTTTGAAATTGAAATTCCGGAAATTTTCGATGGAACAGTGGAGATTAAAGCTGTAGCCCGGGAAGCCGGGAAAAGGTCAAAGGTAGCAGTTTATTCCGAAAATGAAGATGTCGATCCTGTAGGGGCCTGTGTTGGTCCCCGGGGCAGCAGAGTTCAGGCCGTGGTTGATCAGTTAAATGGCGAGAAGATAGATATCATAGCCTGGCGGGAGGAACCGGCAGAATTAATCGCTAATGCTCTAAATCCAGCTGAAGTTAATGAAGTTATTTTAAATGAAGAGGATAAAATAGCAGAAGTTGTGGTCCCTGATTTTCAATTATCTCTGGCCATCGGCAAGGAGGGCCAGAATGCCAGACTGGCAGCCAAATTAACCGGCTGGAAGGTGGATATTAAAAAACAGTCTGAATATGAAGATGAGGAAACTGAAGAAGAAACTGAAGATGGAGAAAAGGAAGAGACTGAAGAAGTAGAGACCGCAGAAGCCGATTCTAATGAAGCTGATGATGAGAAAACCGCTGAACCGGATGAGGCTGAACCTGATGAGGCCGAACCTGATGAGGCCGAACCGGCTGATGAAACTGCTGTAACTGATGAAACTGGAAACAAAAATTAAAGGAGGGTATAACTTGCCAGGAGTTGAGAGTCTTAAGCAGTGTCTAGGTTGTGGGGATCGCAGGCCAGAAATTGAGTTAATGAGAATAGTCAATAACAAGGGTGACCTCAAGGTAGATCCGGGAGGTCGGTTATCGGGAAGAGATGTTTATCTCTGTCCCCAGGTCAGCTGCTTTCAGGCAGCCCGCAAAGATAACCAGCTGAGCCAGGAGCTCCACCTTGAAATAACCGAGGAGCTCTTCAATCAACTGCTGGAGGAGATAAATCATGGTTGATCAGTAATTCTGGAGGTGTTAGGAGATGGGCAAAATTAGAGTTTATAAATTAGCAAGAGAGCTGGATATGGCCAGCTCTGAACTGGTCGATATTCTGCAGGATCTGGATATAGATGTTACCAGTCATATGAGTACAATTGAAGATGATACAGCAGAACTGGTTCGCGGTATGTATGATGAGTCTGAAGAATCCGCGGAAGAGATTGGTGAAGAAACCGATACCGAGATGGTTTCTCCGGAGGAAAGTGATTCCGGTGAAACTGCTGAATCCCGGGTCACTGCTGAAACCAAAACTGTTGAAGAACCAGCCGAAGCTATAGAGGTGGATGAAAGAGAATCGGTCTTTCCTCCACTTTCTGTCAAAGAACTGGCGGAAAAGGCGGGCATTGCTGCCAACAGAATGCTTAAAGAACTGATGAATCTGGGAATTATGGGCAATATCAATTATTCCCTGGATGAAGAGACAGTAAACAAATTAATTGACAAAATGAAACTCCCGGTTAAAGTTTCCAGTGCTGAAGAACAGGAACAGGAGGTCTGCAGCACCCAGCGGGTAAAAACAGAATTTGAGGATGATCCTGCCGACTACCGGCTCAGACCGCCTATTGTTACGGTCATGGGCCATGTAGACCACGGCAAAACCACCCTGCTGGATGTTATCCGGCAGACCAAAGTAACTGAAACTGAAGCTGGAGGCATTACCCAGCATATAGGAGCCTATCAGGTTGCTGTTGACGACAAAAAAATAACCTTTATTGATACCCCCGGCCATGAAGCCTTTACCGCTATGCGTGCCCGGGGCGCTCAGATTACCGATATTGCTATCCTGGTGGTGGCAGCCGATGATGGGATCATGCCGCAGACTGTTGAAGCTATTAACCACGCTCAGGCTGCTGAAATTCCCCTGCTGGTTGCCATCAATAAAATAGACAGGCCCAATGCTCAGCCTGACAGGGTTAAGCAGGAAATGACCGAACACGGCCTGGTCCCTGAGGAATGGGGCGGCAGTACCATCTGTGTGGAGATTTCAGCTCTTAAAGGAGAAAATATTGATGAGCTGCTGGAAATGGTCCTGCTGGTGGCCGAAATGGAAGAAATTATGGCCAATCCCAATCGACCGGCCGAGGGCGTTATTATTGAAGCTGAACTTGATAAAGGCCGGGGACCTGTTGCAACAGTCCTGATTAAAAACGGAACTCTTGAAATTGGAGATGCTATTCTGGCAGGTGCCAGCTGCGGCCGGGTTAAGGCTCTAATAGATGAACACGGCCAGCGGATTGATAGGGCCGGCCCTGCTACTCCCGTTGAAATCCTGGGTTTCTCCGATGTTCCCGCAGCCGGGGATCTGCTCCAGGTTCTGGAAGATGAGCGGAGAGTCAGGGATATTTCAGCTGAACGCAAGGAAGAGCAGCATGCCGCTCAGCTGCAATCAGAAAGCTCAGTCAGCCTGGAGGACTTTTATGACAGAGTCCAGGAGGGCGAGATTAAAGAGCTAAATATTATAATTAAGGCAGATGTTCAGGGTTCAATTGAAGCTTTAAGAGAATCACTTCTAAGACTCGGTACCGAGGAAGTGACTGTCAATATAATTCACACCGGAGTCGGCTCCATCAATGAAACCGATGTCAATCTGGCCAGTGCCTCTCAGGCCATAATTATCGGTTTTAATGTCCGTCCAGGGCTAAATGCCCAGCAGCTGGCGGAAAAAGAGGGTGTTGACATCCGGACCTACCGGATTATCTATAAAGCTCTGGAGGATATAAAAGATGCCATGGCCGGATTGCTGGATCCCGAATTGAAGGAAGTTGTTAAGGGCCATGCTGAAGTCAGAGAACTTTTCAAAGTTCCCGATGTGGGCATTGTTGCCGGAGTTTATATTAGAGATGGAATAATTAATCGCAACCATAAAATTAGAGTAATCCGCAATGGTGTTGTCCAGCATGAAGGTGAAATAGGTTCTTTGAAGCGCTTTGAAGATGATGTTCGAGAAGTCAAAGAGGGTTATGAATGTGGTGTAGGAATTGAAAATTACAACGATATAAAAACAGGAGATATCCTGGAAACCTACGATTTCAAGGAGATTAAGAGAAGTCTGTAAACTTAATCACCCGGATTAGAGGTGATAAATATGTCTAACAACAGGAGCAGAAGACTGGCTGAACTTCTTAAAGAGGAGATCAGCGAAATAATTTTACGGGAGGTCAAGGACCCCAGAATCGGATTTGTTTCTCTCACAGATGTTGAGGTAAGCGGAGATTTAAGACATGCCAAGGTTTTTGTCAGTGTTATTGGCAGCGACAGGGAACGTCAGGATACCATGGCAGGTCTGGAACAGGCAACCGGTTTTATCAGAAAGCTGGTAGGAGAAAGAATTACCGTCTATCACACTCCTGAAATTATCTTTCGCTATGATGATTCCATTGAACATGGAATCCACATCACCCAGTTGATCAAAGAAGTTCGTGCCGAAGATAAAAAGAAAAATAATCAGAAAGCTGAAGGGGCAGATAGTAAAAATGCAGGAGACCAGACTCAATAATAAGATAGCAGAGATAGCAGATTTTATCGCCGCAGAGGAGGAGTTTTTACTGCTGGGGCACGAGGATGCCGATGGTGACTGTATTGGTTCTCTGGCCGGCCTGGCCTACCTCCTTAAAGGTCTGGGCAAGAATCCTGTGATTGCAATCTATCAGCCCGTTCCGGAGATGTTTCAACTGGCAATTGCAGATGAGCTTCAGCTGCTTGATGCTTCAGAACAGCTTCCTGAGATTGCCAGTGTCATTGTACTGGACAGCAGCGGGCAGGATCGACTTGGTCCCGCTGCTGATATACTTGAAAGTCGGACTGTTTTAAATATAGACCACCACGAAGACAATGATTTTTTCGGGGATTTAAATTACGTCAGACCGGAAGCTGCAGCTGCCGGCCTGATTATCTATGACCTGGCTGTCAGTCTGGGCTGGAAGATAAATGAAAAAGCTGCCCGGGCTCTGGCCCTGGCAATACTTTCCGATACCGGTTTTTTCCGCTACAGCAATACCGATACACAGACGCTGGCGGCAGTTCAGGAGCTTATGGATCTGGGAGCAGATATACATAGGATCAATCGAGCCCTTTACGGGCAGAACAAACCGGAGGCTATGAGATTATTGGGGAGGGGCTTGAGCCGGATTGAAGTCTGCGGTCAGGGTAAAGTTGCCTATTTCTATCTCGATAGAGAAGATTATCGAACTACCGGGACAACTTCCCGGGACAATGAAGGTTTTGTCAATTTTGCCCGTAATATTTCCGGGGTAGAGGTGGGAATTTTTTTCAGCGAAGAATCTGATTGCATAAAGGTCAGTTTTCGTTCCAATGATTATCTCAGGGTCAATGACATCGCTGCCAGCTTTGGAGGTGGAGGTCATCCCCGAGCTGCTGGCTGTAAGGTTGCCGGTGACCTTGAGAGGGTAATTAATGAGGTAATTAATGAGGTAGAGAAACATGTCTGAGCTTAACGGCATTTTAAATATTTTAAAACCACCGGGATTAACCTCCTTTCAGGTAGTCCAGAAATTGCGCAGGATACTGGATCAAAAGAAGATTGGGCATACCGGCACTTTAGATCCCCTGGCGGTGGGAGTGCTGCCGATCTGTCTGGGAAAAGCTACAAAAATAATTCGCTTTCTGCCCGAGGAAAGAAAGCAGTATGTTTTTGAGATGGAGCTGGGAATTACCACCGATACCCTGGATCGGGAAGGCAGAATTATCTCCCAGGATAAGAGCTGGCAGGCTATTCCCCCTGCTGAAATCAAGAGGGTTATCGCTGAGTTTTCCGGCAGACTGGCTCAGGTCCCCCCGATGTATTCTGCTGTCAAAAAAGATGGCCAGCCTCTCTATCAGCTGGCCAGAGAGGGCAAAGAAGTAAACCGGGAGGCCAGAGAGGTAGAGATCTATTCCCGGGCAATATATGCCATCAAATCTCCCGGAATCCGTCTCCAGCTGGAGTGCTCCCGGGGAACCTATATCCGTTCTCTGGTCAGGGATATTGGCGAAAAGCTGGGCTGTGGGGCTGTTTTGAATTTCCTGATCCGGACCAAATCCGGCCCCTTTCAGCTGGATTCCAGCCTGCCCCTGCAGCTGATTGCAGATAATCCGCTAAAGACAGCCGATCTGCTGCTGCCTCTCTCAGCTCCACTCAGGCTGCCGGTTTTAAAAATCAGAGAGGAAGCCTTTAAATATGCCGTCAATGGAGCCACTCTCTATGCCCATAACTTTGCTGAGTTTGATATAACAGCAGCCGATCTCGATAAAAAATATATTGTTAATAGCTCTGATGGCGAATTTATTGCCATCAGCAGGGTGATAAAAGATGATAATGACAGAATCTGTCTCCACCCTGAGAAGGTTTTCTACCAGCAGAACTGATCTAATATTTTCGGTCTTGCAGCGGTTTATCTTTCTCTTGTTTATCTATATAGCTATTTAGATAGCCTTTCATCTTTAAGATAAAAGACTCTGCCGGAGGTTTTAGTGGCGATGGATGTAATTTACAGCAGACAATTTCAAAAATTTAGTGGTCCGCCTGCGGTTCTGGCTATTGGCTCCTTCGATGGCATTCATCTGGGACATCAAAAGATCATTGATAAAACCACCTCGCTGGCCAGAGATAAGAAACTAATCTCCGGACTGCTATCCTTTCAACCTCATCCCCGTCAGGTGCTGCAACCTGATAAGGTTCAGGGTGTTTTGATATCTCAGGAGCAGAAGATAGAGATTCTGGAAAGTTTAAATATTGATTATTTTTTCTGCCAGGAATTTACCAGGGAGTTTGCCAGACAAATATTTGCTGACTTCGTAGAATCAGTTCTATACTCCCGACTCAATGCTGCTCATATTGTAGTGGGAGAAGATTTCAGCTTTGGTCGCGGAGGTACTGGTGATGTCAGGGATCTCAAATCTCTGGGAAAAAAATATGATTTTGGTGTGACAATCCATCCTGCTGTAAAAAATGGCGGGGAGAAAATTTCCAGCACCCGCATCCGAAAACTGATTTCTCAGGGCAGAGTGGAAAAGGTTCAGAACCTGCTGGGGCGATTTTATGAAATTCGGGGAAAGGTTGTCCATGGTCAGGGCAGAGGTAAAAAACTCGGGTTTCCCACCGCCAATTTATCTCTAAAAACCGACTATGTCTTGCCCCAAAACGGGGTCTATGCCGGTTTTGTTAGATACCGGGACCGCAGATTTGCCGGGGCGGCTAATTTTGGGGAAAATCCCACCTTCTCCAGTAAGGGTTACAGCATAGAGATTTATATTTTAGATCTGGATGAAGAGCTTTATAATGAAAAAATTTCTTTCAGCCCGGTTAAGTTTATCCGTCCGGAAGAGAAATTCAGCAGGAAAGAAGAGCTGGTGGAAAGAATTAAACAGGATATTCTTTACACCAGAAAGGTTTTATGTTAAAATTACAGGAGTAAAGATTTCCTCAGCTCGGATATTCGCATCCTCCAGCGGTGTCCTGGCTGCAGGAGTACTATATTTGACAGGAGGTGTTTCTGTGCTTTCTCAGGAAAAGAAGCAGGAGATTATCGAAGAATTTCAGCGGGATGAAAATGATACCGGCTCACCCGAGGTTCAAATAGCTATCTTAACTGCCAGAATCGATGAACTGACCGATCACCTTAAAGAACATAAAGGTGATAATCATTCCCGCCGGGGTCTCTTAAAAATGGTTGGAAAACGCAAAAGTCTGCTTAAATATCTTAGCAACAGCGATGTAGAAAGGTATAGAGAGCTGATCGAGAAACTTGGAATCAGGGGTTAGCATATATTCAGGAGCGGGATATTGACCCGCTCCTCTCTTTATAAATTTACAGAACTTTTTTTAAATATTTGAGACAGAGGAAAAGAGAAAAATGTTTAACATCAGCAGTTTTAGATTTATCAGCAATTTAGGAGGTTGATTTATGGAAAAGATCTGGACTAAAGAAATTAATGGTCGGGAATTAAGTCTGGAAACAGGAAGGCTGGCCAGACAGGCAAACGGTTCGATCCTCGCCAAATATGGAGATACCACAATTCTGGTAACTGCTACCATGTCAGAGCCCAGGGAAGGCGTTGATTTTCTTCCCCTGATGGTTAATTATGAAGAAAGAGTTTATGCCATCGGGAAAATTCCTGGCAGTGTAACCAGGAGGGAAGGCCGTCCCCGGGATCGGGCCACACTCTTTGCCCGTCTGATCGATCGTCCCCTGAGGCCCCTCTTCCCGGAAGGTTTTCGTCATGACATTCAGGTAATTGCCACCGTATTATCGGTCGATGACGACTGCGACCCCGAAATGGTTGCCATGAACGGAGCTTCTGCAGCTTTAACTATATCCGATATTCCCTTTGCCGGCCCAATTGCCGGAGTTAAAGTTGGTCTCGTCGATGATGAACTGGTGATTAATCCCTCAGAAGAAGACTGTGAAGAATCCCAGCTGGATCTGATGGTGGCCGGTTCAAAAGATGCCGTTCTGATGGTAGAGGCAGGTGCTGATCAGGTTTCCGAGGAGATCATGCTGGATGCCATTGAGCTTGCCCACGAAAAAATCAAGGAACTTGTTGAACTTCAGGAAGAGATGAGGGCAGAGATTGGTCTTGAAAAAATGGAATACACTCCCGAAGAGCTTCCTCAGGATAAAAAGCAACTTGTCAGGGACAAATGCTATGATAGCATGCAGCAGGCTGTTTTTGTTAAGGAGAAACTGGCCAGAGAAGAGGCCATGGATCGGGTTAAGGATGAAGTGCTGGCTGAACTGGAGGCTGAACTTTCTGAAGATGAATTTGCTGAACTGGCAGGTCTGCTGAAAAAGGAGATTGACAGCGCCAGTAAAGAAATTATCAGAACAGAAATTATTGAAAATAACCGCCGCCCTGACGGACGGAAAACAGATGAAATTAGAGATATCTCAAGTGAGGTTTCTTCAATACCAAGAGTGCACGGTTCCGGACTCTTTACCAGAGGAGAAACCCAGACTATGACCATTCTAACTCTTGGTGCCACCAGCGATGAGCAGACGCTCTTCGGCCTGGGAGAAGATGAAAAGAAATCCTTTATGCATCATTATAACTTTACCCCCTACAGTGTGGGAGATACCTGGCCCCTGCGGGGACCGGGTCGCCGGGAGATCGGTCATGGCCATCTGGGTGAAAGGGCTCTCAGTCAGGTGCTTCCCCCAGAAGAGGAGTTTCCCTATACCATCAGATTGGTCTCTGAAGTCCTGGAGTCCAACGGTTCAACTTCTCAGGCCAGCATCTGCAGCAGCAGTCTGGCTTTGATGGACGGAGGAGTGCCGATTAAAAAGCCGGTAGCCGGGATTGCTATGGGACTGATTAAAGAGCAGGATAAAATCGCTGTTCTTTCTGATATCCAGGGCATTGAAGATCATAATGGGGATATGGACTTCAAGGTTGCCGGGACAGAGGACGGTATAACAGCTCTCCAGATGGATATAAAGGTCAGCGGCATTTCCAAAAGAGTTATGGCCCGGGCCTTAGAGCAGGCCAGAAAGGGCAGGCTGCATATTCTGAAGGAGATGAGCAAGACTATCGCTGAGCCCCGTCCTGAACTCTCTCCCAATGCCCCCTCCATGCAGACCATGAAGATCGATACTGAAAAAATTCGCTATGTCATTGGCCCGGGAGGCAAGATGATCAACAAGATCATCGATGAAACCGGAGCTCAGATAGACATTGAAGATGATGGCACCATTTATATACTTTCTGAAGATCAGGAGGGCGGAGAGAGAGCCCGGGAAATGATAGAAGAGCTGACCAAGGATGTTGAGGTCGGTGAAATCTATAATGCCACTGTTAAGAAGATCATGAATTTTGGGGCCTTTGCTGAGATTGTTCCGGGTAAAGAAGGTCTGATTCACATCTCTGAACTGGCTGATTACCATGTAAACAAGGTTGAAGATATTGTCAGTGTGGGAGATAAGGTTCCGGTCAAGCTGATTGAGATTGACAATCAGGACAGACTCAATCTTTCCCGGATTAAAGCAATTAAAGAACTGGAAAAGAAAGAGAAATCACAGAAAGAGAACAGAGATAATTAATTAAATATTATTAACCGGCTGATTAAAATCTCTGCGTAAGTAATGATAGATGATTATAAGCATAAACTGGCTGGAATGCCGGTTTATGCTTTTCCTATTAAATATATCCTGGAAGTTAAGGATGTGAACATAATGAGACTGGGAAAGCATGTTTCTATAGCAGGTGGAATTGATAAAGCCCTGGACAGGGCTTTAAAAATCGGCTGCAATGCCGTCCAGATCTTTGTCAGCAATCCCCGGAGCTGGAAAGCTAATCCTCTGGATGATTCCCTGGTAAAGAAATTTATCACCAGCCGGGAGCAGCTTGAGCTTGACCCTGTGGTTGTCCACGCAATTTATTTGATCAACATCGCCTCTCCCAGAGAAGAGTTGAGAGAAAAATCTCTGGAAGCTTTGAAAACTGATTACCGGAGATCGGTAGA
>PWFW01000223.1 GCA_003554225.1 Halanaerobiaceae bacterium
CCGCCCGGCAGAGAGTACCGGGTGATTACCCTGAAGGAGGATCAGATTATCACCGGTCAGCAGTCTGTCCACCGGCTGGAGGGTGAGAGTCAGGCTGATTTTCTTGAAAGAACCGGGACCCTGCTGCTGTCAGTAGTGGAACGTCATCGGGCCAGCGGTGAGATCGGGCTTGGTCTGGTTAAGGGTTTTGGGCTGAAAAAAGGTGCGCTGGCCAGTTCAGTAGCCCATGATTCCCACAATCTGATTGCCACCGGCAGGACTTCTGAAGACCTGCTGGCAGCCTTTCAGGCCCTTAAGGAGAGTCAGGGAGGGCAGCTGGTGGTAGAATCCGGGGAGGTTAAAGCTGAACTGCCCCTGCCGATTGCCGGCCTGATGGCCAGGCTTTCCCTGGAGGAAGTTGCCCGCCGTCAGCAGGAGCTCCGCAGGGTCGCTGCTGAACTTGGTGAAGATAATCCCGGAGCCTTCATGACCCTGTCATTTTTAGCTTTGCCTGTCATCCCGGAATTGAAGTTGACCTCCAGGGGACTTTTTGATGGGAATAAATTTGAAGAGGTGGATCTGGTGGTGAAATGAAACAGCTTGATTAAATTTATTGCCGGATCCTGGCAGTTAAGATATGGCAGGAAGCACTGATAAGCCGATAAATTCTGGGGAGGTGATACCTTAAAAAGAACAGGGTTTTGACTGATTGACATGAAAGAAAGTAGATGAGGTTATTTCAGCAGCATTTAAGCAGCATTAATGATACCAGGAGATCTATTATATTATTAATTTTATCAGCTTTTTCAGCAGTTACTTAGATATTGTTTAAAATTTAAAGGAGGTAAACTATAATGAATGATCAGCAGGCTGAGGGTGGAATGCTGGACAGTCTTTTTAAACTGAGCCAGAATAACCCCACAGTTAAAACAGAAGTTATTGCCGGTTTTACCACTTTCATGACAATGGCCTATATTATCTTTGTCAATCCTGATATTCTAAGCGATGCCGGCATGCCCTTTGAAGGTGTATTTATAGCCACGATTGCCGGTATTATTCTAGGTACTCTGGCGATGGCAGTTCTGACCAATTATCCCTTTGCTCTGGCTTCCGGGATGGGGCTAAATGCCTTTTTTGCCTACTCGGTTGTCATCGGTATGGGTGTTCCCTGGGAAGTTGCTCTCGGGATAATTTTCTTTGAAGGTATATTATTTATTATTTTAAGCGTGACCCCGATCCGGGAGATGATTGTCAATGCCATTCCGATGTGTCTCAAGACCGGAATTTCGACAGGTATTGGCCTTTTTATCGCCTTTATTGGTTTTGGCAATGCCGGTTTTGTCGAGCCCTATGAGGCAACCTTTGTTGAGGTGGGTGAAATTCTCACCGGTACCGGACTGGTAGCTATGGTGGGGCTTATTGTTACCGGGATACTTTATGCCCTGAAGATCAAGGGGGCTCTTCTCTGGGGTATCATATTTGCAACCCTTTTTGGCTTTATTCCCGGCATTACCCAGATGCCCGAGGCTGTGGTTCAGATGCCTTCCATGGGTGACTGGGGACAGGTTCTCTTTCAGCTGGATATTAGTGCAGTTTTTGATCTCGGTTTGATTGCGGTGATTCTTTCTTTCCTTTTTGTTGACCTCTTTGACACCGCCGGAACTCTGGTGGGGGTAAGTCAGCAGGCCGGTTATCTTGATGAAGAGGGCAATCTGCCCAAGGCCAGCCGGGCACTGCTGGCTGATGCAATTGGAACCACCGGTGGTGCGCTCTTCGGCACAAGTACCGTTACCACCTATATTGAATCTGCTGCCGGGGTGGCTGAAGGGGGACGGACCGGATTAACCGGAATCGTTACTGCTTTTCTCTTTTTCCTCTCTCTCTTTTTCATGCCGCTTGTCGGCATGGTTCCTTCGGCTGCAACTGCACCGGCTCTGATTATCGTGGGAACAATGATGATGACCAACATTACCAGCCTGGATTGGGATGATTATACCGAGATACTGCCGGCCTTTATGACCATGGTTTCCATGCCCTTCATGTATTCCATCTCGGATGGAATTGCCATTGGTTTTATTGTCTATCCCCTGGTTAAGCTCTTTACAGGTCAGGGAGAAGATGTTCACTGGCTGGTCTATACTCTGGGGGTAATCTTTGTTGCCTACTTTGTTTTTCTGGCCTAGATTTTCTTTTAAAAGTACTACCGGCCAGCGGGAACCGGCCACCGGCAGGTTTCAGCTGGCTTTAATTTTTTTAATATAAAAAAACTGTTTAAAATGTTTATTAGCTCTTTTGAAGTGAAAGGTATAGGAGATAAAAATGTACTTGAAAAAAAGGAGACCGTCTGCTAATCTAGAAATAATTTAGAGGAGTTCTGTATAAGTAAAATTATTACCCCTGCTGAAGAATCTTTATCAGACAGGGAATAATAACCACAGGCATCACCAGTGGAATATAATTATATTACAGTAATAAGCCTGGAAGGACAGGAGGTAAGATATATTGCAGGATAAAATTGATGATCTTAAAGCCAGACAGGAAAAAATTAAAGAGGGCGGGGGGAAGAAAAAAATAGCCCGCCAGCACGATAAAGGAAAGTATACCGCCCGGGAAAGGCTCGATATGCTGCTGGATGAAGGCAGCTTTCAGGAGATCGGTATGTTTGTTAAACACCGGGTTCAGGGCCTGGGCCTGGATGACAAGGAGATTCCGGGAGAGGGTGTCGTTACCGGACGGGGAACCATCGCCGGCCGCAATGTCTTTGTCTTTGCTCAGGACTTTACCGCGATGGGCGGCTCGCTGGGTGAGATGCATGCCAAAAAAATCTGGAAGATTATGGACCTGGCCGAGAAGGCAGGGGCCCCGGTAATCGGTCTGAATGACTCCGGAGGTGCCCGGATCCAGGAGGGAGTCCATTCTCTGGCCGGATATGGCGGCATCTTCTTCCGCAATTCCCGCAATTCCGGGATTATACCTCAGCTGTCAGCTATTCTGGGCCCCTGTGCCGGAGGAGCGGTCTATTCCCCGGCGCTGACTGATTTTGTCTTTATGGTCGATAAAACCAGCAAAATGTTTATCACCGGACCTCAGGTAATTAAATCAGTCACCGGGGAAGAGGTCTCTGCAGAAGAGCTGGGAGGCGGGATGGCCCACAACCAGCTCAGCGGTGTGGCTCATTTTCTCGACGAGGATGAAGAGTCCTGCTTTGCCAGAATCAAAAAGCTGCTGGGCTTTCTCCCGGATAATCACCTGGAATCACCGCCCTTTGTGGAAAATGGCGATCCCCTGGAGAGGACCTCCCGGGAGCTGAGAGAAATTGTGCCGGAAAATCCCAATAAATCCTACGATATCAGGGATGTAATTCGGGAGGTAATCGATGAGGGAGATTTTCTCGAGGTCCAGCCCCATTTTGCTGCCAATATCGTGATTGGTTTCGGCCGACTGGGAGGGCACAGCATCGGGATAATTGCCAATCAACCTAAGGTTAAAGCCGGCTGTCTCGATATAGATTCTTCAGATAAAGCAGCCCGCTTTGTCCGCTTCCTGGATGCCTTTAATATCCCGATTTTAACCTTTACCGATGTGCCCGGCTATCTTCCCGGTGTTGAGCAGGAACACGGCGGGGTTATCCGCCACGGAGCCAAGCTTTTATATGCCTACAGTGAAGCCACCGTACCCAAACTGAATGTGATTGTCCGCAAAGCCTACGGAGGAGCCTATATTGCTATGAGCAGCGGTCATCTGGGCGGGGACTATGTTCTGGCCTGGCCCACTGCTGAAATTGCGGTAATGGGGCC
>PWFW01000294.1 GCA_003554225.1 Halanaerobiaceae bacterium
CCTGAAAGGGGCTCATAATTTTATGTCAGATATGCTGATCAAAAATGCCAGAATTGTTGATGGTACAGGTTCTCCCTGGTTCGCCGGGAGTCTGATTGTAAGCGGGGATAAAATAGCAGAAATAATTCCGGGATGGCTGACCGGGGAAAGAAATAATAAGCTAACTGAGAAAAATTTTGACCGGGTGATTGAGGCTGACAGCCGGGTTTTAGCTCCAGGATTTATTGATATCCATACTCACTCTGATCTCAAGCTGCTGGCCGATGGCAGAGCTGCCAGCAAGATCCGTCAGGGAGTGACCACCGAGGTGATAGGCAACTGCGGTTATTCTCCTGCTCCCGTTACAGAGGCCGGGAGGGAGATGCTGGAGGAAGATCTGGCCGATTATCAGCTGGAATTGAACTGGGAAAGCTATCCTGAATTTTTAAATCAGCTGGAAGAATGCCAGCTTGCCCTTAATGTGGTTCCTTTGATCGGTCAGGGAGCGATTCGGGAAGCGGCAGCCGGCTATCAGGATCGTCCCCTGACAGCTGAAGAGCTGAAACAGGCAAAGAAGCTGGTTGCCGAAGCTTTCGAGGCCGGGGCCCGGGGCCTTTCAACCGGATTAATCTATCCTCCTTCCAGTTACAGCAGCACTGAAGAGCTGATCGAGCTTTCTCAAATAGCTGCCGCTCAAGGAGGGATCTACACCAGCCATCTTAGAGATGAAGGCTGCGGTCTAATCTCAGCGGTCCGGGAAGCGGTCAGAATCGGACGGGAAGCCGAACTTCCGGTACATATATCCCATCACAAAGTATCAGATCGAGAATGCTGGGGGCTGGTAGCCGGTTCTCTCAGGATTCTGGAAACAGCCCGGGAGCAGGGGCTGGATATTACCTGTGATGTCTATCCCTATACTGCCACCAGCACCGGGCTGGCAGCTTTACTGCCGGATTGGGCTCATGAAGGCGGCAGACCTGAACTGCTGGCAAGAATAAAAAACCAGCCCGAGAGAAAGAGGCTGCTGGACAGCCTGGAAGAGGTGGGGAAGAGCCGGGGCTGGGAGTCGATCATTGTCTCCAGTCTTCCGGGAGAGCGCTATACCCATCTGGAAGGAAAGGAGATAGCAGAGATTGCCGAAAGCTGGGGCCTATCTGGTTCGGAAACAGTCTTAAAAATCCTCCAGGATCAGGAGCTCAGGGCCGGCATGATTGGATTTGCTATGTGTGAGCAGGACCTGGAGACGGTGCTGACCGGCAGATTAAGCTTGATCGGTTCAGATGGCAGCGCTCTGGCAGCAGAGGGCCTGCTGGCTCAGGGCAAACCCCATCCCCGGAATTTCGGAACCTTTCCCCGGGTGCTGGGTCGTTATGTTAGAGAAAAAGGAGTTTTAAAGCTGGAAGAGGCTGTCCACAAGATGACCGGCAGGACTGCCGCCCGCCTGGGACTCTTTGACAGGGGACTGATCCGTCCCGGCCTGGCTGCTGACCTGGTGCTCTTTGATCCCGATGAGGTGGAGGATAAAGCCACCTTTAGTGAACCTCACCAGTATCCGGCTGGCATCGATGAAGTTCTGGTTGCTGGAGAAAGGGTAATCAAAGAAGGTGAGCAGCAGGATCTTTTCCCCGGAAAGCTTTTGCGTTAAGCATATTAGCTAATATAATTGAGCCGCTCACTCCAGGGAGAGATGCCTTTTCCAGAATAGTGCTGCCTCGGTTCTTTTATTAACTCCTGCAGAAGATTTTTCCCGCTATGGGCTGTAAGGGCAATCACCTTTAATTTCGGAGCTATTTTCTTTAATTTTTGACAGCCCAGCACCACGTCACCATCCGGTATTTTAATATCGAGCAGGGCAATATCAGGTCTGAGATTTTCATTTTGTTTTAAATTCTCTAACTTTGTGATAGGCCTCTTTCAGTGTTGAGCAATCAGCAACAATATTAAACTCGGGATAACCATTCAGCAGGGTTGTTAAACCCAACCTGACTGCTTCATGGTCATCAATGATAATAGGCCCCTTCGCAGGGGCCTATTTTAATATCATTTAAGTTTTCGGCATAACTAATGACAATTTATTCTAATTATTCCCGGTATCTTCCCCGGTTAAAGGCATCCCGTACTGCGGAGGCTACCTTTGATGATCTGATAGTTGCGCCGGAGAAACCGTCTACCTCTTCAGGCTCAATAAATTCCGCGGCAGGCCCACTGGGCTGCCCTTCCAGGTATCCCAATCTTTCATTGATTTCGCTGAGTCCCTGGGCACCTACCAGATATTCAAGAGCTGATTCGTATTGTTCTGCAATACCCTTAAAAGTGTCACTGATATCTTCGTCATAATAATCTACACCTTGATAATACTGATGTCTCATACTTACACCAACAATTTCCTCATCTTCCAGGGTGACCTGCAGGCTAATATTGATATCGCCACGATCAATAAAGCTGCCACGGTAATCTCCATCCTTTAACTCCCAGTGCTCCCCGTAAGTGCTACCTTCTTCAGCAGTGGACTGAAAGGCAAAGGTGAAAATTAGTGACAATGAAACGACCGCTACCATAACCAGCATAAATTTTCTTTTCATAAATCATCCCCCTAAATTAGTTTGATAAAAAAAACTAAACTTATATTGTATGTTATCTTTACACCTGTTAAAATAATAACAAAATTATTTTTGTTTGTCAAACCATAACAGATAAAAATGCATGAGTTATCACATGTCGTTTAAACTAATATTCCCGGTCTTTAAGCTGAATTTTATGAATATCGTTGAGTTTTATTTTTCACAGATGTCTTTGGCAAATTCAATGTAACAAATATTAGAATGGAGCACAAATTTGAGCTTTCGGGGCAGGACACCCCACTCCGATCATTTAAAAACATGAAAACCAACAGGAAGTATTTTGTCTTATAACTGTAAAAGTTTAAAGACCGGGAGTTTTTTTGGGCTATTTAATTTTATAATAAACTTGAATAATTTTATTATTATTTAAGGATTTAGTTAAAATAAAGTAACAGTACTTCCTTCATCTTTCAAAGAATCAGCTTGAAGAAGCGCAGTCTAAGAGGTATAATCAGAGTAATAGCAGGTTAAAAAAGGCTGTGCAATAACATGAATTTATTAAAAAAAGCAGGATCTTACTTGTTAAAGAGAATAGATACAATAATTATAATATTATTTATTGTGTTTATTGGAGTTAGCTTGATCATCTGGGTATTCGATCATGTAATATATTCCATGCTCCAGGTATCCAGTTTTATAATTGATAGATGGTTAATTTCAACGGTAATATTAGCAGCTGTTATCTTTATAATCCTTATGCTTAAGATAGATGAAAAAAGCAGAAATGAAGGTTTCAAAGGAGAAGGAAATATATTTACAAAATTTGTTTTACATATCGCTGGTTTAGTTGCCAGAGCTTATTATAGATTAAAAGGTTTTTTGCTTTCACTTACAGAGTCGCTCTCAGGCATTATTATCATGACTGTTTTTTTGGGAATAATTATTTACATCATATATGTTATCTATAACCATATAATCAAACCCTTAATATCCATATTTTAATTTATTGGAGTTTACCCACTTAAACTTTTCATTATTATCAAATCTTATTATTATTATTATCATAAAAACAATCTCTGGATCAGCTGTTACTTTAATTTTACAGCTGTTACAGCTAAGTTTAAAATAGAATAATTATAGAATAATTGATGTCACATAATGAGAGGATGATTATCATGAACCTGGATAAACTGCTGGCCTGGTTAATATAACAGGCAGAAAAAA
>PWFW01000164.1 GCA_003554225.1 Halanaerobiaceae bacterium
AATTTAAAGAAATGGTCAACCAGAAGATAAACCAGCCCATGCTGAAAAAAGTTTTTCCCCGGGGGACAGTGATTAAACATGTCTGGCCGGTTGAGGTCAGGGGCAGCCTGACCTTCGGGCGCCCTCCGGGAAGTTATCCCATCCTGATAGGAATTCCAGGAAATCATCTGGCAAGACAGGAGATGAAGGTTCAGGTTATCGACCACGGCTACCGCTCTATCACAGCTCTGCCATACCCCTTTTATATTGATAGAGCAGGCCTCAAAGAACTGACCTATATCCCGGGTATAGGAGAAAACAGAGCCAGGAAAATAATTCTGGAAAAACCCGGGAGTTACAGCGAATTACTGAAAATCCTGGGTCCTTCCTTTCCCGGAGATGAATGGCAGGATATTTTCCACTTTTCCAGCAGATAATCCTAACCCAACCTCCGGACTGCCAGCCGCAATGCTCATATCGGCTTATAATGCAGATATAATCTTATAATACAGAAAAGACACCCAATTTACCTTAATATCCTCTGCTGTAATCCACCTGGTTTATAAGCTCCCGGTTATTGAGATAGCGTTTTAGGTTCTCACTGACAATGTCAACAGCCCGGGTATAATAATCGGGAAAACTGCCGGCAACATGAGGGGTGATGATCACATTCTCCAGCTCATAGAGCGGTGAGGTTGCCTCCAGGGGCTCATCCTGAAAGACATCCAGCGCAGCACCGGCCAGCTCACCCTGCTGCAGGGCAGAGATCAGGGCTTCTTCCTGGACAACTTTGCCCCGGCCAACATTGATAAAAACTGCATTATCCGGCATGGCGGCAAACTCCTCTTCTCCCAGCATCTGCCTGGTTTCGGCTGTCAGGGGCAGGATGGCAGCGATAAAGTCAGCTCCCTGAAAGGCTTCCTCAAGTTGATCCGGGGAATACACTTCAGCAACAGCGGGAATCTCCTCAGGACTGCGTTTAACGCCAGCTACGGTCATATTAAAGGCTCTGGCCCGTCTGGCTATTTCCTGTCCTATTGCTCCCAGCCCCAGCACAGTGAGCTTTTTATTGCCCAGATAATCAACCTGCAACCTCTTCCAGATCCGGCGCTGCTGCTGTCGGTAAAAGTCAGGCAGGCGTCTGGTAAAGGAAAGCATAAGGGCCAGGGTATGCTCTGCGATGATATCTCGATGCAGGCCCCGAACATTGGTGATGGTAATGCTTCTTTCCTTAAGTTTATCAACATACTGTGAGGTTATTATTCTATCTACACCAGCACTGAGAGCCTGTATCCACTTCAAATCCGGCGCAGCGGCCAGCAGATCCAGTTCCATGCTGCCGGTAAAACCCATTACTGCTTCAGCTTCCTGGAGTACTTCCTCCTGCTTTTCCCTGGTCAGGGCTTTGATTATCTCAACTTCCGGATGCTGTTCTTTCAGTTTCCTGCTGTATTTATTTTTCCAGTCCTGAGTTAACATCAGCTTCATAGTTTTTATAACACTCCTGGTTAGTTTTATTTATTATTCTCCTGCTGACGGGCAAAAATATGCTGAAGATTTTCAACTGCTTCAGGAGTAATGCTCTTAAGGTGAAGATCCCGCTGGGGAAAGGCTATATTAATATCATTTTCCTGCAGCAGACCCCAGATATCAAGTAAAACTTCGCTTCTGATATTATCAACCCCTGATTCCGGATCCCGGATCCAGAAGCGAAATTCAAAATCTACGGTATTATCGCCAAAATTTTTCAGCAGACAGACAGGCTCGGGATTTTTCAGAATCCTTTCTTTGTTTTCCATCGCCTTGAGTATTAGTTCCCTGACAAGCTTGAGATCGCTGTCATAGCCAACCCCTACAGCCGAATCCAGCCTGACCAGATCATCACTGTAGGACCAGTTAATCACCTGACTGGTGATAAAATCTTCATTGGGGATCAGATATTCCTTTCCGCTCAGAGTAACCACCGAAACAAAACGGGTATTGAGAGAACTAACCCTGCCAAAGACATCATCAGTCTCAACAATATCTCCCGGTTTGATAGATTTATCCAGAATTATTATTATACCGCTGATAAAATTGGAAACTATCTTCTGCAGACCAAAACCAAGGCCAACACCAACAGCACCACCTATGAAGGCAAAGGCTGTCAGGTCAATCCCAATACTGCTTAAACCTATTAAAAAGGCAATGGTAAAGAGAGTTATCCGTCCGACTTTCTGGAGAAGAATCCGCACCGAAGGTGTTAAATTCTTACTGCGCTGCAGACGTTTACGATAAAAGGTTTCCAGCCAGCCGGCCACCCAGAAGAGGATTATAAAAAATATCAGTCCCTGGACCAGCAGCATCAGAGAAAACTGAAACTCTCCCAGATTAAGCTCAATCTCTTCCAGAAAATTTATAACTGTTTGATAAATACCCAGGATATTTAGAACTGCCACCACCCAGATAACCAGGGTAATAAATTTGACCCAGATATTTTCCGGCAGGAACCAGGTTATAAACTGAATGATTAGCCAGGCAATCAGCAGATAACCTGCAATCAGAGTCAGGACAGTCGCCTCCACCCCTGCCAGGGCAGCCCCGGCATTATAGAACCAGATCAGAACTGCCAGAGCCAGCTGAAAATGAATCTTCTCCCAGAATCTGAGCCAGTCTGCTGGAAGTTCTAACGGCAGGGAGGTCAGCAGCGATTCTCCATTGCTGTAAACCCTCTTTCTAACAGCATAGGCCAACAAACCTATAATTATCAGGACTATTAAAGAAATGAGATTGGTGATAACAAATATTTCATTCTGCAGCCAGGAATAAATTTCATTTATAAAGCTCTCCACCGCCTGATTCTCTTCCACCATAAAAATACCCCCTGTAATGAAGTTTATTAAGTAATTGCTAAAAATTATTATTTTTCCTCAATCCCCTGATGTCTTTCAGCAATTAACCTGCTGGCATCCTCTATCCATCTGCCGGAAAAAAATCTGCCTGCTACCCAGGCCATCCTTACCAGATAATCCATCACCAGACCGATAAAAATCCCTGGCAGGCCCAGAGCAAGAGAAATGCTCAGCCCGTAACTCAGGCCAAGTTTGAAGAGAGTCTGGCTGAAAACCAGACCGTAAAAGGGAGTTTTAGTATCTCCGGCTCCGGTCAGCAGACCAGAAAATACACTGTAGCTGGTCAATATCGGCGCCCCCAGACTGAGAGTTCTGAGAAAGCCCACAGCAAAGTTAGCGGTCAGAGAATCAGCAGTAAATAAGTTCACCAGAGCCGGGGCAAGAATAAAAAGCAGCAGAGATAAAAATCCGATCGTTAAAATTGCAAGCCAGATCATACCCCGGGTTATCTTCTGACTCTCATCAGCTTTGTCCTGACCCAGCCTCTGTCCGGTCATTATCGTGGTAACCGTGCCATAGGAACGGTGAAGTGGAGCAATAATCTGCTGCTGAATCCGCCGGGCTATATGATAGGCAGCCGCTGCTTCGGTGCCAAATAACAGCACCAGAGAATTAAAGGGAAAGGTAATCAGGCTCTGATAACCTCCCTGCAGGCTGCGGGGCAGACTGACCAGAAGAAGCTGTTTGGTAATGACTAAATCCCAGCTGCGAGAGGGTTTCTCCAGGCTTAAATTTCCTCCCGGTAGCAGAAAGAAGATCAGGTAAAGAACAGCTGCCAGCAGTTTGGCAGCAAAGGTTCCCCAGCCCACTCCCACAACCCCCATTTCGGGGAAAAAGAACAGGCCCAGAGCCAGGCCAATGGAGAGAACGATATTAAGAAGATTG
>PWFW01000286.1 GCA_003554225.1 Halanaerobiaceae bacterium
ATTTAACTCTGATAGGGTCGAGGAAAGATAAATAATCTGGGCTGCTCCGGAATTAAGATAGGAGGAGATTCCTGGAGATTCAGCCCGCATTATATCGTGATCATCGGTAACCATAGCCGATCCTGAATCCTTGATTTCAGCTTTTAAAATTCCAATTCCACATCTCAGGTTATTGATCAGCATAACTCCAAGTTTGGTGCGTCCGCTGCCCTCAGGCCTTCCGGTTAAAGAAATTGTTTCCATTTTATATCAGCTTCCTTCCCTACTAAAGCAAATTCTTAACATTTTTCAAGATTCCTGCAGGATTATTGTTATTTTTTCTTGAAATAAGGTAAATAACAGGAAGTATATATCCTTGAAATCCAGTCCAAAAAAAGATAAATCATCATCTACAGCAGGGTACGGAAAGCAAAACCGAGCTTCTTTTTTAGTAATGGTAGACTCGGCGGTTTCCCGGCCGGCCCTAATGCCCAGAAAGTCCAGGCTGCCCGCCGGCTAGCCCCGGGACTGAAATCGCGAAGACTATTTATCCAGGTATTTTTATCCTTCATTAATTGTATCAAAAAAACTCTCTAATCTCCAGTTTTTTGCCAGCAATATTCTTAAAGGGCAGGAAAGGATGAATAATAAATGGGTGATCTCTTTGATTTTTCCTGGCACAGCATAGCTTTTATTCTCATAACATTGCTCTGGTGGCTTGAATTCCGCATATTTCCCTCTACCGGAGCCAGGCGGAAGGATGCTGGCAGCCAGAGCTTTAAATTTATTCTGGGAGCAATTCTAATTACCATTTTAACCACCATAATCTTTGATATCGTCGATATAGGTGTTATTTCTGGTTTTCCCGGAAAATTTCTGCAAACTCTGGGAATAGTGGTCTATTTTTCCGGTCTGGTGCTGAGATACTGGTGCTCCTATCTGCTGGGAATATACTTTACCAGAGGGGTTGCTGTTCAGGAAGATCAGGAACTGGTTAGTTCCGGGCCCTATCGTATCCTCCGCCATCCTCTCTATCTGGGACTGCTGCTTTTGACCCTGGGGGTCCCGCTCTATTTTGCCAGCCTTACCGGCCTAATTCTGGGAGTTATCTTGATGCCCTGGGCTCTCAGAAAAAGAATCTTGCTCGAGGAAAATAAATTGAGTAATTCTCTGGGAGAAAGGTATGACGACTGGGTTAAAGGCCGCTACCGGTTAATTCCTTTTATCTATTAATTTACCACTGGAGGTGAAGAGACTGAGCACCAGTAAATCAGCAGTCATCATCGGGGCCGGGCTGGCCGGACTGACAGCTGCTATAACTTTAAAAACTGCAGGTTTTAAGGTCACTCTGCTGGAAAAAAACAGCCATTTTGGCGGCAAGCTAAACAGCGAGATAAGTTGTGGTTTCAATTTTGAACTGGGGCCCTCACTGCTTACCATGCCCAGGGTTTTTGAAAAGCTGTTTCAGGCAGCGGGGAAAAATTTTCACCACTATGTCAGGCTGGAACGACTTCCTCTGGAATGGCGGGCCTTTTTTGTTGATGGCAAAAGAATAGATTTTTACTCCCACATGAACCAAATCCAGCAGAAAAATCCGGAGCTGGGCAGAAAAGATATTAATGCCTTAAGAGACTACCTAAACTACAGCCAGCAGATGTTTGACCAGACGAGAGAGGGTTACCTGAGATTGGGACTTGATACCACCAGAGATATAATCCAGCACTACGGACTTTTCAAAACCTTTCGCGGCTTTGATGTTTTTCTTTCTATGAGTGATGTGATCTTTAAATATATCAGCAATCCCTATTTAAGGACTGTTCTCAACTCCTTCAGCAGATACATCGGTTCTTCGCCCTATCGAGCCCCGGCCGTCATGAATCTTCTGCCTCACATCCAGCATAAATTCGGACTCTGGCATGTTTCAGGAGGAATGCAGAATCTGGCCCGGGCACTCTATCTTCTGGCTCGAGAGCTGGGGGTTGATTTTTACTTCAGACATCAGGTTACTGCAGCAGATATCCAGAACAGGAGGGTTTTAGCTGTAAGCACAGATAGAGGAAGCATATTTTCAGCTAATTATTTCCTCTCCAACATGGAGGTAATCCCCTTCTATCAGAGGATAACTGGAGAAGATGAGGAGTTTCTCAGCCAGTATTCCCAGTATGAACCAAGCTGCTCGGGATATGCCATTCATCTCGGAGTTGAGAAGAACTATTCCAGCCTGACCCATCACAATCTGTTTTTCTCCAGCAATCCCCGGGATAACTACCGTTCAGTCTTTAAAAACTATCGCCTGCCCGAGGATCCCACAATATATCTTACCGCACCAGCAAATTCCCGGTTGGCAGCTGAAGATAGACAGTATATAAAAATTTTGGTGCATATACCCTATTTACAGCAAGAATCCTTCAGTCCGGAGGAATATCAAGGGTTAGAGAAGCGAATTTTAACAAAACTGGAAAATATGGGATTGAAAAATCTTCGGGATAGGATAATCTGCAAGAGGGTGCTTCTGCCAGAAGAGATAGAGTCCTTTTATTTTTCCAACCGGGGTTCTCTTTACGGCATAGTAGCTGATATGGATAAAAACAGGGGACTAAAGGCTCCTAAAGAATCAGAAAAATATAATAATCTCTTCTTTGCCGGCAGCTCTGTTAATCCCGGAGGGGGGATGCCAATGGGGGTTCTTTCCGGCCGGCAGGCTGCTGATAAAATAATTTCTCAGGAGGATAACTCTGATGCTAAAAATTGATATACCCGGTTTTCAGGAGCTCATAATAAAGAAAGTTGTTTTTGATTATAATGGAACTCTGGCCCTTAAGGGAAAAATCCAACCCGAGATACTGGCTAAACTCAAAAAACTGGCAGATCTTTTTGAGGTCTATATTGTCACGGCTGATACCTATGGAACAGTAAGGCAGAGCTTTACCGGCAGCTCTGTCAGGGTGAAGGTCATCTCTGGCAGTCAGGGCCGTCAGGAGAAAGAAAGGTTTGTTAAAGACTTAAATTCAAATGAAGTGCTGGCTGTAGGCAACGGTAAAAATGATGCCGCCATGCTTCAGGAAGCCGCTCTGGGTATAGCTGTTCTGGAAGGTGAAGGTATGGCTGCTGAACTTTACCGCTCGGCAGATTTAATCTGCCCGGGTATAGCCGAAGTCTTTGAGCTGCTGGATAATCCCCGGGGTCTCAAGGCCAGTCTCAGGGGTTAAAGAAATGCCCGACCAGCCAGATTCCAGGAGTTAGATCAAGGAAATTAAAGCCCCGGGAATTCCCGGGGCTTTAAAAGTAGGCTAACTTTGAGTCTGCAGGAAATATTTCCGGGAGCGATTGTAGGTTTTTTCGGCTTTTTCATCAAAAAGACAGCCCGGAATTTCCCCTTTATTGTTATGGTATTGAATGCAGGCACAACAGTTGCCCTTGCGGGGGCAGGGTTCATAGGTGCAGCTGCAATAATCTAGATTATTATCTATTTCAGAACACTCCGGCATTCACTCACACCTCCCAGTATGTTATTTTCTCCCACTTTCCAGTATAATTTTACTATCTCTTTTGAAAAAATTCAATGTTTCTCCAGCAATCAAACAAACATCTCCAGTTTCCTGCTGCCAGAAATATAAAGATTCTGCTGCTTCAGCCCGGTGAGTTCCCGACTGTCAAAAATAATCAAAAGATATTTCTGCCAGCCTATCAGATGAAGCAGCCCGGCCTCTTTACCGTATTCTATCGTCAAGGAGAAGTTCAGCTCTTCTTTAACTTCAAATATGATAATCTTCATGGTAATACCTCCCAACTTCGGAGTTCAGACTAACTGCCAACTCTGAGTTTAAGATGCTCTCCGGCATCCCTGCCGATAAACTGATTATTGTAAAGTTCATAATAATATCCCTGCCGCTCAAGCAGCTCCAGATGGCTGCCGCTTTCTTTAATACGGCCCCCGGATAATACCAGGATTCGATCAGCCTGTTTAATTGTAGATAATCTATGGGCTATAATAAAACTTGTCCTCCCGGCCAGAACTCGATCTGCCGCTTTCTGGATTAAAAGCTCCATCTCAGTATCGATCGAAGAGGTGGCTTCATCAAGAACGAAAAGAATCGGATCGTTGATAATTGCCCGGGCAAAAGAGATAAGCTGTTTCTGGCCGGTGGAGAGCAGGTCTCCTCCTTCACCCACCTCTGTCTGATAGCCCCGGGGTAATCTTATGATAAAATCGTCAGCCTGAACCAGCCTGGCAGCCTGCTTTATCTGCTCTTCAGAAGCAGCAGGCCGGGCAAATCTAATGTTATCAGCTATGGTGCCGCTGAAGAGATGGGGATCCTGAAGCACATAACCAATGCGGGACTGCAGCCAGCTCTGAGACCGCCTGCGATAATCAGTGCCGTCCAGCAGAATCTGTCCGGAAACCGGTTCATAAAACCGGCAGAGCAGGTTGACAATGGTGCTTTTCCCGGAGCCGGTTTCACCTACCAGAGCTATTTTTTCCCCGGGAGCCACCTTGAGATTAAAGTTTTCCAGAATCGGTTCCTCTACCTGATAGTGAAAATTAACCTGCCGGAACTCCACCTTCCCTTTAAAGGCAGGCCATTTGGAGCTGTCAGGCTGTAAAATTGTGCCGTATCGGGCAGCAATTTCTTCACTATCAGTTATATCAGGTTCGGTTTTGATGAGGGATAAAACCCGCTCTCCGGCTGCCTGAGCTGACTGCAGCTCGGCAAAAACCCGGGCCAGCTCCCGCACCGGCTCAAAGAACTGGATGGTATAGTTGACAAAGGCTACCAGGGTTCCATAGGTTAGAACTCCCTGGAAAACCGCCCCTCCTCCCCGCCAGAGAGCCAGGCCTGTCCCGATACTGCTCAGCGAGAGGACCAGCGGCAGGAAAAGAGCTGAAAAGACAGCAGCTCTCACTGAAGAAGCCTTCATGCTGGCCGTGAGATCAGCAAACTCTCTGGAGTTCTGCTCTTCCCTGACCAGGGTCTTGCTGGTCCGGGCTCCGCTGATACCTTCATTGAAAGCCCCGGTTATCTTGGAGTTTAAACTCCGGACCAGTCTGAATTCAGCGAGAATTTTTTTCTGAAAATAAAGGCTGATTAAAGCCAGGGGCGGCACAACCGAGAGTGTGATGAGAGCCAGGCGGAAATTTAAGGCCAGCATAATAACCATAATGGTCACCATCATGCTGCCGCCCCAGACCAGATCAACCAATCCCCAGGAAATCACACTGCTCAACCTGTGAATATCAGAAGTCAGTCTGGCCATCAACCAGCCGACCGGCTTTTTATCATAATAGGAAAGCGATAACTGCTGGAGCTTTTCAAAGGCTGCCTGGCGGATATCACAGGCAATATCAGTCTCCAGCCTGCCGGCCAGATAAATAAAAAGAAAGATGTTTAAAGCCTGCAGGGAGATAATCAGAAAGTAAACCCAGGCAAAGCCTCTAAATCCCTCAAGCTGATTGGGAACGACAAAGTTATCTATAGCATAGCGGGTCATGAGTGGCAGCACGGCATCTACTCCAGCTACCAGCAGCATCACTGCCGCCAATCCCAGCAGGATCCGCTTATAGGGCAGACTGTATTTGATGATCTCCTTCCAGAGATCCAGATTAAATCTTTTATTATAGGTTTCTTCTTGTAATTTTTGCATCCTGATTCACTCCTGTCTTAACTGATGATCTCTTCTTCATTCTGCAGCTGCCAGGTCCGGCGGTAGATGCCAGGTTCCTTGACAAGCTCCTGATGAGTGCCCCGCTGAACAATCTTTCCCTGCTCCAGTACCAGAATCTGGTCGGAAGAAGCCAGAGTGCTGATCCGGTGAGAAATTATTATTTTTGTCAGGTCAGCATAATTTTTCTTAAGAGCCTCTCTGATTTTGAGATCTGTCCTGGTATCAACAGCGCTTAAAGAATCATCAAAGATCATTACCGGACAGTTTCTCACCAGGGTTCTGGCTATAGCCAGCCGCTGCTTCTGACCACCGGAGAGCGAAACTCCTCGTTCTCCCACCTCAGTCTGATAACCCCTATCAAATTCAGAGACCACTTCATGGACAGCTGCAATTTCAGCTGCTCTCTCCAGCTCAGAGGGCTCAACCTCAGACGCGGCCAGAGCAATATTTTCTTTGATGCTTCGGGCAAAAAGATAGGGTTCCTGAAGGATCAAGCCAATCTGCTGCCTGATCCAGCCTCTATCATACTCCTTCAGCTCCCGGCCGTCTATTTTGATTGAGCCCTGCTGATAATCGTAGAGGCGGGTCAGCAGATAGGTCAGAGTGCTCTTGCCAGAACCGGTGGAACCAAGAATTCCTAAGGTTTCACCGGGCTTGACGCTAAAGGAAATATTATCGAGCACCGGCTCACCGACCTGATAGCTGAAGCTTAAGTTCCTAATTTCAATTCTTCCCCGAATCTTTTTCTTAAGCCCCTGATGGCGGAAATCTTCCCGGGGCTCATTGAGGATATGCTTCATCCTCTCGATGGCTACCTGAGATTTGCCCAGATCGGTTAAAATTCTGCCAGCCTGGCGCACCGGCCAGAGCAGCATGCCTTCATAGGTGACGAAAACCACCAGAGTTCCGAGAGTTATCTGACCGGCAGCCGCCCGCTGAGAACCTACCAGCAGAACCAGTCCAATCTGAAGAAAGCAGATAAAATCAGAGAAGGACCAAAAATAGGCCAGCAGCCTGATTAATCTAAAGGTCAGATCCCTGTGTCGGCGATTTTTTGCTGTGAAGATCCTGACCTCTTCCGGCTGTCGGGCAAAGGCCTTGACCACTCTCACTCCTGTCAGGTTCTCCTGTAAAACGGTGGAAAGTTCAGCCTCGGCTTCATCAGCAGCTCGAAAGGCCACCCTGACCTGGAGAAAAAAGATATAGGAGAAGAAAAAAATAACCGGTACTACAAGCAGTGAAATCCCTGTCATAAAGGGGTCGAGATAAAACATAATTCCAGCTATAATTCCCAGCATAAAGATTGCTCTACCAACCTCCACCAGCTGAACTGCAAAAAATCGTCGGACAGTTTCCAGGTCAGAGGTGCAGCGCTGAATCAGATCACCGGTATCTTTGTTGACATGATAGGAAAAGCTTAGATACTGAAGATGGCTAAAAAGTTCATCCCGCAAATTACGGGCCATCTCTTCAGCTGCTTCAGCTGCCCATCTGCCTTTGAAGTAAAGAAATAATCCTCTAAAAAGTGTTAAGATAATTATTAAAAGAGCCGGCAGCCAGAGATTTGTCAGCCAGTAATCTCTCCCTCCGGTCAGCTGGAAAAAATTTTCTGCCAGAGCGGGAAGATTCAATGGTTCGCTGCCAATAACAGAATCTATCGTTATTCTAATCACCTGGGGAACCAGCAGCAGGAATATAGTAGAAACCCCTACTGCCAGAACCGCTGCCAGATACTTCAGCTTCATTTTTTTCATGTAGTTAAAGGCTGTCAAAATTGTATTCATGTAATTTCACCACTTTCGACTAAAATAAAAAAGGCCGCAGAATTCCCGCGGCCTTTTGAGGATGAGTTTATCGCTGAACTAAAAGAGACAAACTGATAAACTCAATAAAAAAACTGCGGGAGCAACCCGCAGTTTAGTATAATATATTTGAGGTTCCGATTGAACTTGCTGAGGGGGCAGTCAATCAGCTGCTCAAAATTATATTATCTCCGGGGCCGCTGTATCTGATAAACTATCAGAGTTTGTGAGACTATATACATGCGCTGCAGGCACACTACCATTAGGCATAATTATTCCAGGGTTAAGAAATAGAGATGCTATCCAGATAAATAATAAATCAAAGAGTCTGTCAATATTAAAGTTAATATCTTTTCTAAATCTTACTTTCTGATAGAAAATCATTTCAGCGACCCTCCTTTCTTTAAGTAGAGATAGTTATTTGCTTTAATGCGATAAAGAAGCACAGGAAAATATTTAAATATTATCTTAAACTTAAACACATTATAAACAATAAAATAAATAATTTCAAGTGTAAATTTAAAATTTTTAAGAAAAATTTTAAATATCCTCGAGCTGACATTCCGGACAGAGACCATAGATTTTGATATTATGGTCATTTATCTGATACCCGGTTCTCTCAGCAAGCTCACTTTCATAATCCTCCAGAGGGCATCCCAGGCACTTGATTTCCCCGCAGGATGTGCAGATCAGATGATGATGGTGGCTCTCAATAAACTCATAAAATTTTTCCTTTCTCGATCTATCTAAATTAAATTCTCTAATCAGGCCTCTGCTGGAAAAGAATTTTAAGTTGCGGTAAATAGTGGAAAGTTGGATCCCGGAATTTTCTTTAAGCAATCTCCGGTGAATTTCAGCTGCTGACAGCGGTTTGAGAGAGTCTATCAATTCCTTTAAAATTAAACGGCGCTGCCTGGTAACTCTAACACCCTGATTCTCCAGTATTTTTTGAGCCAGATTTTCTCGCTCTGACATGACAACCCTCCCCTTTGCCAGTAATTATACCCTGCAGCCTGCAGCAAGTCAAAATTTATTTGCCGAAAAAAATAGAGTTGTTTTTTGCAAGGTTTATTGCACGATTTTTTCCTGCAAGCAGCTATTCATTCCAAAATGAAAAACCCTGCCCGGGGAAGGCAGGGAAAACATGGAGGAGGAAAACAGTTTTTGTTTATCAGGATGCCTGCTGCTGCAGGCTGTCTTCTAATAGAGGTTAATATTATCAACAATCAAAAGAGTAATTAAATCAAGAACAAATTCTTTACTGTTATTTTATTTCCTATTTTGCTTACTGAAATTATAACTTGATTCTGTGAGAAAAAATTGAGAAAGAATCAATATTTTTACCAAGATTGATTTAAAATTATTTAAATCCCGGAGGAGGTCACTCATAATATTTTTCTGTGAGATAGTCAATAAAATCCTCGGTGGCATTATGAGCTCCACTGATTACCGCTTCTTCGGCCAGCAGCAGGTCATAACCATACTGTTCTCGAAATTCAGCAAAATCCGGCTGCATTATTTTTAGCAACTCCTGATTTTTGGTAATTTGAATCAGCCGGGCCTGCTGCTGCAGATTCTGCCGCAGCTGCTGGAGCTGTCCGGCATCCAGTTCGGGATCCAGTTCTGCTGCCTGAGATTCAAACTCCTGCTGGAGAATCAGTATTTCTTCCTGCATCTCAACTTCAAGCCCCTCAGCAGCGGGATGAACCCTCACTACCTCCTGAATATTTAGATAGGCAGCAGTGAAGCCGGTCGAAGCTGCTGGCAGAGTAATTAAAGTCAAAATAATTACAGCAGTAATGCTCAGTGATAAACCAGAGTAATTTTTCATATTAACCTCCCGGAATTTTCACCATAATTTTACAGGCCCTCATAGATTTTTTGCTGTAACCTTCAACCGGATAATATCATTTGCTGATATCAGCTTTTATTCTATTTCGCTGCTGGTATTTTGAATAAATAAACCAGCCAGTAACTTCAATTAAAAACTAATAAACTTACCGAATCTAAAAATCGCTATTCTATCCGGGGAAGATAAAAGCCGATGGTGGTCCCAACACCTTCACTGCTCTCTACAAAAACATCTCCCCCATGCTCCAGAATAATTTCCCGGGAAATGGCCAGCCCCAGACCACTGCCTTCCTGGCCGGGAGTCCGGGCTTTATCTACTTTATAGAACCTTTCCCAGATATTATCAAGTTCATTGGCCGGTATACCTATGCCTTCATCGCTAACAGTAAATTTAACCCTATCATTCACTGCTGCAGCTTCAAGATAGATAGGACTCTCTTCAGGAGAAAATTTGCGGGCATTATCCAGGAGATTGAAGAGGACCTGTTTGATACGAGAAGTGCTGGCTTCAATCAATAACTCCTCTTCAGGATAGTCCACCTGGATTCTTCCCCGCATTGAACCAGACTTATTAAAGGTATCGACCACCCGGGTAAGAAGATCGCCAGCAGAAATTATTTCCTTTTCTTCGGAGATATCCTGATTTTCATATTCAGCCATGCTGAGTATTTCATCTACCAGGGTTCCCAGCCTGTTGCTCTCCTGCAGCACTATCTCCAGATATTCCTCTCTTTTTTCCTGATCAGCAACTATACCATCCAAGAGAATTTCAGCTGAACCCCTGATTGAAGAAAGGGGAGCTTTTAGCTCATGGGAAACATTGGCTACAAAATCCTGCTGTAATTTTTCAAAGCGCCAGCGTTCGCTGATATCCTGAAAAAGACCGACAACACCCCAGATGGTATCTCCCACACAGATGGCATTACAGCGCAGCAAAATCCGTTTTTCCTGCTTGCTGTTAGTGATAGTAAATTCCTGCTGATTGGCTTCCTGCTCGGTTAAAGCTTTATCAAAGGTTTCTCGGACCTGCTCTTCCAGGTCAATCTCGGAAATATTTTTATCGACCACTTCCTGAGATATATTGAAAAGTCTCTTGAAAGAGCTGTTGTGAAGTATAATATTTTTGTTTCTGTCTATTGCCAGAACTCCCTCTTCCATGCCGGTTAAAATATACTTTAACTTATTACGCTCCCGGGTTAGTTCCTCTATGCTGTGTTTTAATTCGGTGGAAAGAGAGTTAAAGCTGTCTCTTAAGGTGCTTATTTCCCGGCTGGGGTTTTCATCCTGAAAATCAAGCTGGAGTCCATAATCACCGCGCCGGAGATTTAAAACCGCTTTACTCATATTCTTTAAGGGACTGGCCAGACTGCGGGACCAGCCGTAGGCCAGTACCACACCCAGCACGATAGCAATAAAGGAGGAGTAGAGCATTAACCTCCGCACCTGTCTCACGGTAGAATTGATCCCTTCAACCGAAGTGAAAACCAGCAGACCTCCAGCAACCTCATCAACCTGACGCACCGGCATGCCGACCAGCAGCATGGGACGTTCAAAATGCTGGGGATCTACCTCCTGAGAGATAATATTACCGGCAAATATTGGCTCGGAATTTAAAAACTGAATGCTGGATCCACCGGTATCAAGATAGGGATAACTGTGAATTAAAAATCCCTGCTCATCAATCAGCCAGGCCTGACCGGAATTTATTTCAGCAATCAGCTGGAGAGTATTGGAAATGCTCTCCTCATCATTTTCCTCAACAGAATTGTAAAGAGCCTGGTTTAATACCTGACTGTTATGGATTATCTCATTTTCAGTTTTGGAAAACTGAAAATTATAGAAGAAATAGATCATAGAAAAGCCCAGAATAATAATGATCAAAAGAGAAAGCAGGAAAAATCTCACAAATAATCTGGTAAAAAGGGTATTCATGCTGGAAGGCAGATAACCTGCCAGCTGCTGCTTAATATCATTCAGCCTTCTCTTCAACTTCAAATTTATATCCCACCCCCCAGACAGTCTTAATATAATCAGCAATCATCTCTCCTAATTTCTGCCGCAGAGATTTAATGTGGGTGTCAACTGTCCGAATATCGCCGAAATAGTCATAACCCCAGACCTTCTTCAGCAAGCTTTCCCGGTCGAAAACAATTCGAGGCGAAGAAGCCAGCGTCCAGAGCAGATCAAATTCCTTGGGAGTCAGTTCAATCTCTTCTTCTTCAATCTTAACACTTCTTTCATTCTTATTGATGACAAAGTCCTCATACTGCAATACCTCTCTCTCGGCTTCGCCTTCCCGCTGCAGTCGGCGGAGAACAGCTTTGGCCCGGGCGACAACCTCCCTGGGACTGAAGGGCTTGGTAACATAATCATCAGCTCCAAGCTCCAGACCCATTATCCTGTCAGAATCCTTGGTCTTAGCACTGAGAAAAATAATCGGGATGTTATTACCAGGCCGCAGCTCCTTACAGACCTCCCAGCCATCCATTTCCGGCAGCATAATATCCAGTACTATGATATCAGGATTAAGCTCCCGGATTAATTTCAATCCTTCCTGACCGGTAGAGGCCGTATGGACCTGAAAATTCTCATATTCAAAGTACTCAGTCAGTATCTGCAGGATATGATCATCATCATCAATTATTACTACCCGGTACTGATTCAAAGTAATTCCTCCTTGATAAATCACGTCTTTAACTAATTATAACTTTTTTTGGCTCTCAGTACAAGACAAACCAGATTCAAATCTGGCAGAAACTGCCACCTGGAGCTGCTGCTCCTGTTAAAATAACAGCTGATAAAGAAATACTGTCAGGATACTGGCAGTTACAACTGTCAGCAGACTGAACTTAAAATATGCCAAAAGCACAGCAGCCAATCCCCCGACCAGGGCGGCAAAAACTGAATCCGTAGCCTGTAATATTCCAGGAAAAATCAGAGCACTCAAAGCAGCAGAGGGAATATAAAGCATGAATCGTTTCCAGAAGGGAGGAAGCTCTATCTCTGAAAGAATAACCAGAGGCAGCATCCTGGGAAGATAGGTAACCAGAGCCATACCGAGCAGCAATATAATATAACTATTCATCATAATCATCTCCGGAAAAAATCACAGTTCCCAGAAAAGCTGCTGTCGCAGTGCTGAGGGTTATTCTCCAGCCTTCAGAAACATCAAAAAGAGGATTCCAGTAACTGATAGAGCTCAGCAAAAGTGCTATCAGTGCTATTTTAAATCTGCTGCTGGAGCTTGTAATTTCTGGTACAATCAGACCTAAAAACATGGCGTATAGAGCAATCTCCATGCTTGATTCCAGAATTTCAGGCAGCTGTCCACCCAGCATTACCCCGACTAGCGAACCGGTAACCCAGGCCAGATAGGGCAAGATAATAACTCCCAGAACATAATAGCCGGAGAGCCGGGAGCGCCTGTCAGTAGAAAGCAGGGAAAAGCTTTCATCGGTGATACCAAAGGCCAGAACTGCCAGCCAGCTGCGGGAGAGGTCAGGCAGCTTTCTTGAGACTGTAGCTGACATTAAAATATGTCTTAAATTGACAAAGAAAGTGGTGGCAACTATACCTGGAAAAGCTGCTCCTGCCGCCAGCAGCTCAACCGCCACAAACTGGCTGGCTCCGGCAAAGACCAGCAGGGACATTAAAACCGCCGCCAGGTGAGGCACTCCCGCTGTTCGGGATATCACCCCGAAGGCTACTGCTATGGGCAGATAGCCGATAGCCACCGGAAGTCCGGCCAGAAGGCCTCTGTGAAAATGCTGACTTCCTGCTCCGTTTTTTTCTTCGATCATAGATTCCTGAGACATCCTGCACATCCTTTTCTTTCAGCTGGTCGGTAAACAAATAAAAACTTTCTTCTATTATAAATACCAGGGTTAAAAAGACTGGAATAATAAATTAACGAGAATTAGTTATGTGATATTATATAATTAAATACCTGAATAAGCAAATAAGAAAAAGCTCCTTCCCGCCACCAAATATCTGCCGGAAAGGAGCTCCAGATTTAAGAACTTGACAAATCAGAGAATTTTATTGCTGGATTAGTAATCGGAGATATCATCTTCTTGATCATCTGATGTTTCAGCTTCAGTACTGTCATCCTCTTCAGTCTTGTCTTTTTTGCCCTTGAGAAAATCCAGTTTGGATACCAGTTCCGGCAGCATCTCAAAGAGCTTATCCAGCGAGCCTTTCCCCTCCAGGGTTACCAGCTCGACTTCATCATCTTTAATAACCAGGATAGCATTGGGAGAAATCCGACAGCCAACACCGCCGCCTGCTCCCCCGCTTTCTCCACCTTTGCCTTCTTTTTCTTCACCAATTCCGCCTCCCAGGCCAAAGGAAGCGGTAATTATCGGCACAAGTTTAACTGAACCAACCTGAATGGGCTCTCCTACCACGGTTTCTGTTTTGAGAAAATTATCAAGCTTGCTGTAAATCATCTCCATCATCTTACGGGTTTCTTCCATTTCTAACTCCTCCTTTTTTAATAAATCTTGAAATAAATTAAGTTAAAACCTCTAAGCCTGCTGCTCAAGCTTTGCAGGCTCCGATTTCTGCTGCCGGCGAAGCTGCCAGAGAAGTTTAAGTGTGGTCGGGGACAATAAAAAACAAAGCAGCTGGCCGATAAGCCTGAGAGGCAGCACAGCACCGGAAATTATGCCCCGGGTTTCTATCACCTCCCTTTCCCAGTTGACCTTTAAAGAAACCGGAAATTCTGACCGGGAAGATTTGAGAGAATAGTAAAAAGCCAGCAGCAGACCGTTAAGATCCGGTTCCGGCAATCCGGCTGTAATATTAATATTATAATACTTTGGTTTGAGCAAAGTTAGAATATCCCGGAGCAGTCCGTAAATATGCCAGAAATTTTTCCTGCTGAAGAGATCATCCTGATAAATTGATTTCAGCTTCTCCGGTAGGCTTTTTGAAGTTTTTTTAGTTTTCTTATCCGGACGGGGTGATCTCTCTTTCTTTTCTCTTTTTTTTCCCTCAGCAGAGAGCGGAATGCCAAATATTCTCATGCTGCTCTCCTGCTCTCCGGAAATGTTTTTTGCTTTGTAAGAAAAAACCGGGGAACCAGCAGCAATCTGATATTCCAGTTTTTCCTGATAGCTATATTCAATTTTATATTTAAAGGGCCATAAAACTGCCAGCAAAATAACTGCCAGCAGCAGGCTGCCAATAATTTGCAGCACAATCACCAATATCCCCTCCGGGCGATAATTATTCTTAATATGTTGGCAATTTTTGAATGCTTGTAAATATTATTATAATTGAAATTTAAGTTTTGTCAATGACAGGAGAAAAATAACTGATTTTTACTGCCTTCAGGGTTACTGAAATCCAAAATATCTTTGCCTGCTTCAAACCCGGTTAGTCAGAGGAAAGGAAAAACCAATCAAAAAAGTGCTGAAAAGCTCACGGGGAAGAGCGGTAGCACTGGATAAAAATTATTTTTTATGTCCTCCAATATTGCTGTTAAGGCGTTCCCGGATGCTGCCCTCGGCTCTGCTCAGGCCGTAATCCAGCTTTCCCGGACCAAATCTATCCCGGATTTTATCCCGGGTCCTGGCCAGCCGAATTCTCTTCTCCTGATTTTGAAAGAGATTAAGTTGAATTTCATCTTCAGCCACCAGACTGCTCAAGGAAACACTGATCCGGCGGACCGGATATTTTCTCCGCCGGGTCTTTTTTTGCAAGAGCTCCCAGCAGACTTCCAGGATTTCATGCTCCAGATTGGTGGCAGTCTCGAGAGTTTTCTGGGCCTGAAAACCCGGCCTGGAAGTGCTGCGGCTGTAGCTCAAACTTAAGCTCACCGTCTTTCCTGCCAGCCCCAGGCTGCGGGCCCGATAGCCGACATCCTCGCTCAGGTTGAAAATTACTGTCCTGATCTCCTCCGGCTCGGTATAATCCCGGTAGAGGGTTGCTCCCCGGCCGATACTCTTCCTGACATCATCATAATAACCTCCGGGCAGGCTGGAGTCAATTCCCCAGGCCTGACGATAAATCTCTTCTCCTACAACTCCCAGTTTGCGGCTAAAAAAACTGGCATCCCGGCGGGCAATATCACCCACCGTTCTTATTTTCCACTTTTTAAATTTCTCAGCAGTCCGGCTGCCTATTCCCCAGACTTCTGAAACCTCCACCGGCCAGAGTTTCTCAGGTATATCCTGATAGCGCCAGAGGGCCAGACCCTGCTTTTTGCCCTCAATATCCATAGCTACCTTGGAGAGAAACATATTGGGTCCGATCCCGGCACTGCAGGAAAGTTTAAACCTGCGGAAGATATCGTTTTTGATCTTTTGCACCATACTGACCGCTCCTCCATAACGCTTTTTGGTTCTGTCAAGATCCAGCCAGCTTTCATCTACAGAATAAATAAACATATCCTGCCGGGGAACATAACCGGTAAGAAGTTCAATCACCTGAAGAGATCTCTTCATATAAAGAGACATCCGGGGCTCAACCAGCATTATTTCAGGGATCTTAGGCACTTCATAAAGGCGGCTTCCGGTTCTGATATTGAATTTTTCTTTAAGGGGAGGGGTGGCAGCCAGAATTACCGAACCCTGCTGGTCCTGATTGCCTACCACAGCCAGAGCCACCTGGAAAGGATCCAGACCCCGCTCCACCGCCTCCACGCTGGCATAAAAGGATTTCATATCAATACAGAGAACATCGCCCTGCGGAAGTTCAGCATAATCCACCGGAGGTTTCATTTTTGGTACCCCCTAAAGCGTACATGTGTTTATTATTTATTTTAACACATGTTTGTTTTAAGGGCAAG
>PWFW01000016.1 GCA_003554225.1 Halanaerobiaceae bacterium
GGAATCTTGGTCTGATGTACAATCGGCTGACTGGCTATCTGAGAAAGGTCATCCCGGTAGAGGGTGATATCCAGAATACCGGTCTCAATCTCCCGGCCTTCAATCTCTTCAATTTTTTCAGCCAGACGATGAGCCAGGGGAACCCCCCGGGTGCGAATGCCTATCAGGGCAAGATTTTCAGCACCGCGATTCTTTTCAATGATTTCATGAGCTATTCTGGTCAAAGTCCTGCGGATTTCTTCGGCATCTGCCAGCTGTTTATTTCTTTGATTGGTTTGAGCCATCGGCTATTCCTCCTTAAGTATTGTGTCCAGGTCAACATCGGCAGTGCTGGAAAAACGAAGATGGCCGTGGCCGACCCTGCTTTCGGGGCCGATACCCACTGCGGTCATACCTGCTGCCAGAGCAGCATCAATGCCAGCCTCAGCATCCTCCAGTACCGCACATTCTTCAGGCTTGAGCTTTAACTTTTCAGCAGTGTGCAGGAAAAGATCAGGAGCCGGTTTGGGATTTTCCACACTGTTACCATCAGAAATAGTATCAAAGAGCTGGCCAATCTTGAGAGCATCGATAACCGTTCTGGCATTTCGGCTGGCGGAAGCAACGGCGGTTTTCAAACCCCGCTCCCGGACCTCTCTGATGAGTTCCCGGGCACCGGGCAGCATATCATCGGCGGTCATCTGCTTGAGCTTTTCCTGATAATAACCGTTCTTTTTAGCCATCAGACGCTGCATTTCTTCCTCGGGCAGCTCTTCACCCTCGAGAATTATCTCCAGCGACCTGCGGCGGGAAACCCCCCGGAGCTGCTCGTTCTTTTCCCGGGAAAAATCCAGCCCCTCCTCATCAGCCATCTGCTGCCAGCTCTGGTAGTGAAACTCAGCGGTATCGGTAATCACACCATCGAGATCAAAGATAATTGCTTTAATTGCCATTTATCTGCTGAACCCCCTTTATCTGCGCTCTGGCTGTTATTTTAAGTTATTATGCTCTGTCAGCCGGGCTGTTAAACTGCCTCAGGTTAGATCCCGGGAGTAAACCACCTTTTTATCAGTTTCCAGGGTTGGCTTCCAGATTTCAATCCTTCCGGCCCGACCGATGGAACTTCGGGATCTGCCCTCAACAAAATCACAGAGTTTATTAAAATCAAAATCAGAGATTGGGTTCTCAACAAATTGATTGTTTACCAGGGTAATATGAAAGTCCCAGCTGGAGTAGTCTTCCAGGGTAGAGATGCCCTCTGCACTCAGCCTGGTATGGAGTTTTCGGGCAAAATCCTCCAGGCTCTGAGTGAAATTGAGTTTTAAAACCAGAAAATTATCATTGAGCTGCTGCAGACAGGTCAGATCCTCCAGCTCCATAATTATCTCCCGGGAAAAGTTCCTGACTGTTTCGGTAATTATCTCACCGGCCTCTGAGAGTTTATCTCTGTGAATCCGATCTATGGTAATGTGTAATTCAGGGAGTTCCTCATCCTGATAGAGATCATAATAATCAGCAAGCCGCTGCTGCAGTCTATCTATTTCTTTTTTAAGTTTGCCTTCGGGAAGCAGTACCACAAAATATTCCCGATCCAGTCTGGCAGGCTCTACCATATTTTCACCCTCAGAATGCATTCATTAATAATAATTTAGTAAAAATTAAAAGTTCCGCAGTCCTGATAATTATATCAAAACCGGGAAATATTCGCAAATCCTAAGGGGAAGAGGCTCTGCCGGCAATCTCCTCCAGCATCTCCTGTCGATCGTTAAAGACCCTGGTTTCAGGACGCTCAATCAGCTGCTGCCAGAGTTTTTCAGCCTGGCCCCCTGTATAATCCCTTTCGGCTATGCTTCTTTCCTGGAGAAGAAATATCTTCTTATCGGAAAAACCGGTGAGCTGTTCCAGGTTTTTCAGATTACCATGACCGAAGGGCAGTTCCGAAACCACTACCAGATCAGCCTCTTCTATCTTTTCCCGGTTTCTCTTTAGATCAGATTCTTCAATGTAGGAGAAGGGGGCAATGTCGACAATCTCACAGCCCAGGCGGCGAGCCAGCTCCCAGTCGCTGTCGCCCTGATTTAAGACACCGCAGCTGATATGATAATTTCTTTCATAGAATTCCTGGAGAAGTTCCTGACCGGTACCGCCGCCGCTGATTAGATGAATCTTGAAGTCCTGCTGAAGCCTGGTGGGAACACATTCCGCCCGGCCGGGCATCAGCACCACATAGGGCCGGCCGGTAAGATAATTCTGGCGGACCTTGACTTCGGTTTGATAGACCTGACCGATATTTTCTTCGGTGAGAACCTCTGCGGGACTGCCGCCGGCAAAGATTCTGCCCCTGTTTATCAAAATCAACCGGCTGCAGTACTGGCTGGAAAGATTGAGGTCATGAGATACAACCAGAATGGTAAGATTTTTCTCCTGATTTAGATAGGCCAGCAGATCAAAAATTTCCCGCTGATAATTGATATCGAGACTGGAGGTTGGTTCATCGAGCAGCAGAATTTCCGGATCCTGAGCCAGGGCCCGGGCAATAATCACCCGCTGACGCTCACCTCCGCTCAAACTGTTGAGATCCCGGTCCCGGAACTGGAGGGTATCGGTCAGAGCCAGAGCTTCTTCCACCTTCTCCCGATCCTGATCCTGAACCTGTCCCCAGCGCCCCTGATAGGGATGGCGGCCCATCATAACAATGTCGTAGACCGTAAAATTGAAGCTGATGCTGGTGTCCTGCGGTACCACCGACATTTTCTGAGCCAGTTTTCGGGGAGGAATCTGGTTTAAATTTTTGCTGTCAAGATAGATAACCCCGCTGTCAGGGGTAAAGAGATTGCTGATATTTTTCAGCAGAGTGGACTTTCCCGAGCCATTGGGGCCAATAATGGCGGTAAATTCCTGCTGATTAATGGCCAGATTTATTTCATCGATGATGGTATTTTTATCATCATAGCTAAATTTCAGTTTATCAATCTCTAACATTTCAATCACCAGCTTTCCGATTTGCGGCGACGGAGCAGATAAATAAAATAGGGTCCGCCGACCAGAGCGGTAATGATGCCGACCGGTATTTCCAGGGGAGGCAGCAGAGAGCGGGCCAGCATATCGGAGAGCATTAAAAATACTCCGCCCAGAACGGCAGCCAGGGGCAGCAGTTTGCGGTGATCGGGGCCGATTAAAAGCCGGGCGATGTGGGGGACCACCAGTCCGATAAATCCGATGCTGCCGCTGACAGCTACCACCGCAGCTGTCACCAGGGTGGCACCGGCAATAAGAAGTTTCTTTACTTTCTCGACATTGAGGCCAAGATGATGGGCACTCTCCTCTCCCATCAGGATTAAATTTAAGTCATTGGCAAAAAAGATAATGGGCAGAAGTCCCAGGAGATAATAGGGCAGGATCATGGTGATGTCGGCCCAGCTCGAGCCGGAGAGGCTGCCCATCAGCCAGAAAACGACCCGCTGTAGATCCTGGGTGCCGAGCACCATCACAAAGGATCTGACGGCATCCAGCATAAAGGCGGTGGCCACTCCTGCCAGCAGAAAGGTCATAACGGGAATTTTACTGCCAACCCGGGCCAGATTATAAACCAGCATCACCGTCAACAGAGCTCCCACAAAGGCAAAGAGAGGAATGGTGCTGAAATAAAAAAGGGAAAAACTCAAATTGTAAACTATGGCAAAGGTAACCGCGGTACCGGCACCGGCTGAGATGCCCACAATGTAGGGATCGACCATGGGATTGCGGATTACTCCCTGGAAGACCAC
>PWFW01000157.1 GCA_003554225.1 Halanaerobiaceae bacterium
ATATTACTGCCGAAAACCAGCAGTGAAATGGCGCAAAAAATTTCCGAGCGGATTCTGCAGGATTGTGAGAAAACAGCAGAAGATGAGCTGCCGGTTTCTTTAGGGGTGGGGATTGCAACAAAATATGATATTTCTGAGAATATAGCTGATGTGCTGATTAAGGCTGATAACAATATGCTGCAGAATAAATTGATAACCAGCCGGAGCACCAAGAATAAAATAATAGGAAGTTTACTGAATGCTCTGGGTTCAAAATGTGATGAAACTAAAGAACATACCCGGAGAATGACTGAATTAGCCCATGATTTAGGGGAAAAAGTGGGATTGTCTCCCTCAGAACTGGATAAATTATCGCTGCTTGCCAGCCTGCATGATATTGGCAAAATCTCTATTTCAGAAGAAATACTGACCAAACCTGGAGATTTAAACGATGAAGAGTGGGAAATAATGAAAAACCATCCCCAAAGAGGGTATAAAATTGCTTTAGCTTCGGAAGAATTTGCAGTGGTTGCCGAGGAGATACTGTCCCATCATGAACGCTGGGACGGCGATGGTTATCCCCGGGGACTGAAGGGCGAAGAAATACCATATTTGGCGAGGATTTTAACCATTGTGGATGCCTATGATGTGATGATATCCGGCAGGCCCTATCAGCAGGCTGTCTCTAAAGAAGAGGCTTTAGCTGAAATTAATAAATGTGCCGGGAAACAGTTTGATCCTGAATTGGCTGAAGAGTTTGTGGGAATGATGAGAGAGGGTAAAAACCGAGGGTAAAATTGGTCGGGTGTTTTGTTTGTGAGGTGCTGAGACGGTATTTATTTTGGGCAGGAGAGGAAGGGTAAAAAGAGCAGAGGGAAATTTTATTATGCTATTTCCTTGTACCTTTGGTGCTGATTCATTTGTGCTGTTCCGTTGGTGCTGTTCCGTTAAACTGAGAGTTATTAATCTGATAAAATTACCGCCAGCTGCCGAAGAGCGGATGCTGGCATCAGGGAGCTGGGAATCTTGCTGCATGATTATTCCTATATCAGGCAGAATAACCTTGAGATAAGGTATAGAGAGGGTTTTGCAAAATATCTGGGCCTGACTCTCACTGCCTTCTCAGAAAGCTATGATTTTCTTGCCGGATTTTTTTCTCAGGAAATCAGGGATCCCCTGCGCCTGATTCTGGTCCCCGACAGAAAGGAATATGATCGGCTGGTTATCAAGCTTCTCGGTGTTGATATCGAAACACCTTCAAATCCGGGCAGGCTGGCCCAGCCCCAGAAAACCGACCTGGTTTTTCTCCACCCCTCATCCTATGGCAGGCATTCCAGCTATGTATTTCGTCCTGAGGAATATACCAGGCTTATCCGCCATGAACTGACCCATGTTTTTGAAGAGTATCTTTCTCCTGATATTGAAGCAATCCCCCGCTGGTGGAGTGAAGGTCTGGCTGTATTTCTCTCCAGGCAGTGGCAGTATGCAGACCAGTTTGCCTTTCGTCAGCCAGTTCTGGCAGGCCTCGAACAGAATAAGCTGCCAGATTTGTCAGCAATAGAGAATGATATTGGTCTGGCCTATGACTGGGGCTGGACTCTTGTTATCTATCTCTATTTTACTGAAGGCAGGGGCAGGATAGTTGAAATTGTCAGAGAATTTGATTTTTCTCAGGCTGATATCATCAAGGAGCTAAGCTCTTCGCAGGAAGAGCTGGAAATGAACTGGCAAAAGTGGCTGTTAACCCGGGGCAGGAAGATAATCTGCCCGGCAGCTGATAATTTTGCTTTCTTCTCTTAATGCTATAATACTAATTACCAAATTATTATCAAGCATTCTTTTTCCGGATGTCATCGGGCACTCTGTTATTGATATTCGGTGCTTTGTTCCTGACATTATCCGGGATTTATCCTGGCAGCTAGACTTTCTTTTATCAGAATTAGCACCAACCGGATATGATAACCCGGAAAACAGACTGCTGTTAAATTGCAGTAGATTGCCTTTGGGTTACCGTTAGATTGCTGTTAGATTGCCTTTGAGTTACAGTTAAACTGCTTTGATTGCCGTTAGGTTACCGTTAGATTGCTGTCAGTTTGTCGTTAACTAAGTATAATTCCCAGAGCAAAACTCAGGAGTGATTAGATGAGAAAAAAATATTTTAAAAAATTATTCAGAGCACTCATTTTAACAGTCTTTATTCTGTCATTAACCCTGACAGTCCTGGCCGGTCAGGCCGCAGCTGACCTCAGCGTTCACTTTATTGATGTGGGTCAGGGCGATGCCATTCTGATCCAGCACGAGGCAGAAAATAAAAACATGCTGATCGATGGCGGAGACCGCTGGAACTGGGTAGGTGAAAAGCTGGTAGAATATCTCAATCAGCAGGGAGTTGAGCAGGTCGATGCCATCGTTTCAACCCATCCCCATGCCGATCACATTGGGGGTCTGGATGATGTCATCCACAATTTTGAGGTCGGCCGGATTTATGACAGCGGCAGGGTTCATACAACTCAGACCTTTGAAAACTATCTGATGCTTATTGATGAAAAGGACATTCCCTATCATACTCCCCGGACCGGCGATAAAATTGAACTGGGCGAACTGGTTTTCCAGGTTCTTCATCCGGGAGAAGATGCAGAAAATTACAGCCTGAATGATGCCTCAATTGTCCTGCGCCTGGAATATCATGAAATCTCCTTTCTTTTCACCGGTGACGCCGAGTATCAGGCTGAAAGGGAGATAGCTGCAGCAGCAGATAATTATTTAGAACTGGAATCCACCGTACTCAAGGTCGGCCATCACGGCAGCTCCACCTCCACCAATGATTTCTTTCTGAAAGAGGTAAATCCTGAAGCTGCTGTAATTCAGGTCGGTGAGGATAACCGCTACGGTCATCCAGATGCTGAGGTTCTGGCAGCGCTGGAAAATAAGAACATAGAAATTTATCGCAACGATCTCCAGGGTGATATCGTCATTGAAACCGATGGTTTTGGCTATCAGGTGCTGGTCAGCCGGGAGGCTGAACCCCGGGCTCCTCCTGAGGATGAACCTGCTGAAGATGAGCAAAAGGAGGAAGAGAAGGGAAAAGATATAGAAGAGCAAGAAAAGCAAGAAGAGCAAGAAGAACGAGATGAGCAGGAAGAGAAAGAGGAGATGGAAGAGGAAGTAAAGGAAGAAGAAAAAGAAGGGGAAAGAGAGCAAGAAGAAGAAGAAGGGGAAAGAGAGCAAGAAGAAGAGCAGGAGAAAAAAGAGGAGGCAGCAGACCCTTCTAGAGAAGCAGATCCGGATAAAGTTAATCTTAACACCGCTGATCACGATGAACTTCAGGAACTTCACGGCATCGGTCCGGCTTATGCCGAAAACATCATAGAATACCGGAAAGAACAGGGCGAATTTCAGACAATAGAGGAAATCAAAGAGGTTCCCGGCATCGGGCCGGCAACCTTTGAAGATATCAAAGCTGACATCACCCTTTAAAATATTTAAGGAGAGGTCATGATGGGCAATATCAAAGTCACAGTTGATCGAATTGAGGGAGATAAAGCAGTTCTGCTGGTGAGGAACGGTGAGGAGGAAGAAGTTATTTTGCCTGTTAGTCTGCTGCCCGCTGAAGCCAGTGAGGGCAGCATCCTGGTGCTCAGAATAGAGCTTGATCGGCAGGAAAATGCCCGGGTAGAGGAGAGGGTTAAGAGCTTGATAGAAAAATTAAAGAATAAAACCAATAAGCA
>PWFW01000258.1 GCA_003554225.1 Halanaerobiaceae bacterium
ATATTGAATTTTACCAGCTTTTCCAGCATATTTGCCATTGCTATTCCAGGTGAACTGAATCTCCAGTTCCCGGTCAAATTTATTTGCCAGATTCCAGGCATACATGCAGTTGATAGTGGTGCTGCATTTGTGGATTGATATATCCATTTCAGGTATATATTTCCACCCCGATCTTTCTCCCTCGGCATATCCCGGGCAGCTTAAGAGCTGGGAACGATCATGTTCATCGAGAATATCTTTAGCAGCAATAACTCTTAGATCATGCCAGCTCTGGCTGGTTTTTTTATCACCAAATCTGGCAAAATCAAGCTCTGCATTTTTCATCGTTTCTTTGATTTTATCACTGTCAAGAATCGGCTTGGAAAAATATTTGCTGAGATTGACAACCTCCCGGCTGTCACTGGAATTTTCATTCTTTTCAGTATTATTGTTGCTGCTGGACTCGCCAGACTCAGCGGACTTAGCACTAAACTCTTTACCATTAGTCTCCTCTTCTCTTAGATTTTCTTCAGTTTCCTCCAGCGGTATTTCATATTCCACCAGATCGAGAAAATCTCCGGCTTTATCATGGTAAAAATTTAAGTAAGATAAAACTTCCAGTATATCTCGAGCCTCGTCATAATCTTTCTCATCAATCAGATTTTTTGCCCTGCCCTCCAGATATTCCATGGTATTTTCAAGTTCATTTTTTAGAGATTTTAATGGTGAACAGATATTAAAAAAGTGTTTGGGCGAGTCCTCTTTGAGAAAATCTCTAATCCTTTGAAATTTTTCCATTTGGCAGCCCCCCTGGTTTTTTCTGCACCACCCTGTAGTTCTGAAGTTTCGGTGATTTTTTGTAATTTTTTCAGAAATTTCAATTTTGTGTATTACAAATATACCATATTTTTAATATAATTGAAAATGAGACTATATACCTAATTTTTGTTTTCTTTACATTTTATTCTTCATTATATTACAGCATATATTATTATTCGGCAAATTTTTCATAAATATTTAAATAAAATTTCTGCTCTTTAGCCGTCCTGATACTGCTGCTGATAAAGCCCTTCCTGGTACTCAGCCTTTCGGCTGGGGCAGTCCTGACGAGGACATAACTGACAGTTTTTATAATCAACTTCAGATGGAAACCAGATTCCCGAGGTGGATTTTATTGGTTTCATCAGATAGGTTCGGGTCAGCTCAACCCCTATTTTGCCGGTAACATCCCCCAAAAGCTCAAACAGGCTGGTCTGTTCACTCAGGGGCCAGTCCTTTAAAGAGCCGGGATTCATTTTAGAAATTTTCCCGGGATTGTAATTATCTGAAATATGCTGCTCAAGGAAATCACGGGCTGCATCAAGATAGATCTCCATAATATTGTCGGCCAGGTAATTTTCCAGGACATCCTCATATTTAAGAGCCCACTCTGCCAGTTCCTGACCGCAGGTAACCACAAAGGGGAAAACTCTCTGGGCATCAGCCAGATTCACTCTCAGCACCCGGCTGGTAAAGGTAACCCCTGCAATGGTAACTCCGTCCTCGGACTTGCTGTCAATATAGGCAATTCGATAAAGTCCTTTAGGAGAAGCAACATCGACAGCTTCCGCAGCCATTTGTTCGACTCTTTCAGCCTCATCTCCGCCCCAGGTGAAGTTAATCTTTTCCAGTAAAGACTGGGATGTAAGATTTAAATCCATATCGGTTAAAACTATCTCCTCCACCAAAAATCACCCCTTCTCTGAATTAGTCTGAATTGCTGGTGGACATTCTCTTCCAGTACTTCCGCTTGAGGCCGTCGCCTGGTTCCAGAAAGGAAGACCAGTTAAAACCCCGGTTAACAAGAAAATCATGGATCTCATTGTCGCAATCATTATTGCCGGGACAGAGCACCAGTTTTCCAACCGGTCTAACGACTCTGGCCATCTCCCGATATTCCTGCTGACAGTCTTCTCCAAATACATGCCCTCCCATTACAATATCGGCAAAATCAGCGGGAAAGGGAATGGCTTCTATCAGGCCATCTACCACATATATATTATTATAGCCCTGATTTCCGGCCTTTTTCTGCAAATATTCCCGAAGCCTGGCAATCGGCTCAACAGCAAATACCTCTGCCGCCTGCTCAGCTGCCACCAGGGTCAATCGGCCGGTGCCGGCCCCGAGATCGATGACTCTTCTCTCCTGGAAATCGGCAACCTCTCTCAATTCCTGAGAATCCCAGTTTAAAAAATCCTGCCGGTCATAGAGCTCTGGATTAACCACATATACCAGCCAGTCATTTATACCATCGAGAACTGCAGCTTCAGCCTGGCGGACTTTTTTGCGGGAAGGAGCAGGAGCGGCATATTCCTGCAGTAAGGCATCCAGCCAGGAATTTAGTCCGGCGGTTTTATGGCGCAGATACCACTCCACAGCAGGATTGGCCTTGAGGGCAACAGCCAGCTCCTTTCGTGGTATCTCCATCTTTGGCAGATAATCAAGCTGCATTTTTTCCAGCAGAAGCATTGTATTGAAAGACAATCCGGAAACATCTATCCAGTCCAGATTTCCCAAATAAATCCCCCCAGTAATTATATTCTGAGCCTCTGTAATTAATGCTCTTTTAATCTTGTTTAAGCTGGCAGGTAAAACCCCGGTATGAACATCTATATGAACATCTATATAAACATCTAATGGTATTTCTGATGGCAATTCTCCTGGTAATTCTGTTGCTGGTTATCTTCGTATGTGATGTTTATATTATATCTGCCAGGCCTTTATTTGTAAATTAGATTGGCTTAGAGCAGCCTGCAGGAATTTTTTGCCTTCACAAAAATAACAAAATATTTTCTGAAAATTATCAAAGAGAAACCATTATTTTTTCATTGTTTCTCCACTGGATTTACATATTTATCTGGTAAATTAGTTATATAATTAAAAAATATGGAGGTGTGGAAAATGAGAAAATATTATAAGCTTGTAGCTCTGGCTTTAGTTCTGACACTGGTTGTTTTTGCCGCCGCTGCCTGTGGTGTCCCTGATGAGGATGAGTTTGATGATTTTGATGATGATTTTGGCCTCCAGGATGTAACGGCGGAAGAGCTGGCCAGCAGTAATTTCGAGCTTCCACTGACTATCAACACAATAGTGTAGCAGGAGGGTGACAGGATTAAAACAAAGAGTTAGAATTTGCTGCACCCCTCAAAACCCACAGATCTCCAAAATTAAATCATAAAATTTTTCGGTTATCGATTTACAAAGGGCAGTCTATCCAGGCTGCTCTTTTTTATACCAGTTTTTAATACTAAACTAGTTTTTAATGCTAAATGTATTTTCGATAAATTATGACTGAATTCTAAGTGAAATATGACCAGTATGTGACAGGTAAGATAAACTAATGTGGTATAATTAACCATAGGACCTGGATGAATTTATAATTTTGCTGCACCCCTGCAGCAGTTGAGCAGCCAAACCCCTGGCTGCTCATTTTTTATTAAGATTAACTGCCCGGCACTCTAATTTATTCAGATTTTGTGCATGAAACTCTAAATTTATTCAGATTTACTGTCCTGCACTCTAAAAACTGCGGGTGTCAGAGCTTCAAGAAAGAGGCCATCATCGGTGAGCTCAACCCCTTCGGGATCGGTGAGCGCCTCTGTTCCGGCCCTTTCAGCATCAACCAGAATATCGGCACCGGCTAGATCAACATCCAGTTCAAATTCCCGTTCCTCTTCATCGGCATTGA
>PWFW01000103.1 GCA_003554225.1 Halanaerobiaceae bacterium
AAAAAGAATTAGTCTGATTGTCCGATTTTTGAGCTGAAGGCAGTTTCTTTGTCTGGAAAAAAGGAATTCTAAGATATTTCTAGAATTACTAAAATGCAGGACTATCCTGACAGGAGCAGAGTTGAGTGTGGATACCCTATACCTGGAATACAAAATAATAAAAAATAGACCGGGACTGCTGGGAGATTTAGCTTCAATACTGGGTTTAATGCAGATAAATATTAAAACCGTTGCCAGTATTGAAGATCTTTACCGCGGTTTCCTCCTGGAATTTAAGTCTCCGGAAACCAAGAAAAGGCTGCTGGATGCCTTTAATGCTGTGGAAGAGTTAAAGATAACAGCCCTCAGGCCTCCGACTCTCGAGGATCTGCTGGCTCTTAAACACGGCAAGAAGGTTTCTTTAAGATTAAAGGAGGGAGTTTATGTTTTTCCCCGCTATGAGCTGGAGATTCTGATAAATTTTCTAAGCAATTATCTGCAGCATAAAGATGATGTTTTAATTGGTATCAAGGGAGATCCCCGCAGCGGAAAAACTGAAACAGCCATTGCAGCAGCAGTCCACGCCAACAAGCACTGGAGATTACTATCAACAACTTTATTAAGAAAGACAACGGTTATGGAGCTGCCGGAAAAGGAATTGAAGACCGATACAGTATATATAATTGATGCTATTACTTCTTTTCATCGGGCACCTGCCAGGCACGTCAGGCTAATAAGAGAATTTTTGCCTAAAAAATTTCCCAGAATTGTTGAGCATCCTGAGGTTGCCATTCAGGAGGGAAATCTGCAGCAGGAAGATTTTGATGTTCAGGTGGAGTTACGCCTGGAGCAGGATTACCGCCAAAAGAAAGATTCCGATATTAGCAAATATATCAGCAGCATAAGCAGCTTTGAATAGGCTGTAAAATTGTTGTGAGAAAGGAGGTTTCGTTATTGTCTGCTGGAGAAAGAATTAAAGAAAAGCGCCAGGAACTGGATATTTCCATTGAACAGGCACAATCTGATACTAAAATTAGAAAGAAATACTTACTGGCAATAGAAAATGATGACTACTCTCAGATTCCCGGTCTGGTTTACGCCCGAGCCTTTATAAAAAATTATTCCAGCTATCTGGGGCTGGATCCGGATGAAATAATGGAAGAATTTGAAAGGTGGAGGCACCTGGAGGATGTAGAAAATGGGGGTATGAGCCGCAAGAGAAGAACTCATCGTTCTCGAAGGAGGAAAAAATCTCCCCTGGCCTTTCTTTCAGCGTCACCCCGGGTTCTGGGAGCGATAGTAGTTTTGCTGGTCATTGTTTCGATTGTGGCCTATAATTTTGCCTTTCTTCCCGAGGAAGCCCCATCTCCGGATAACGGGAATGATATGGTGACTGAAGAGATTGAAGAAATGGGAGATGCTGGAGATGAAGGTGAGGGTGAGGAAATCGAGGAAAGAGCAGAAGAGGATCGGGAAGATGGAGCCGAAGTGGTTATTCCTGACCTTGACGAGGTAGAATTTGATGAGCTGCTGACAGAAGATTTAACTCCCGTCGACCCCGAAACTGATGAGGTTGATCCTGCCGGGACTGAAACTGAGGCTGAAGAAAATGATGAAGTTGAGGATGAACCTGTGGATCCTGAAGATCCTGAGGAACCGGTTGAGGAAGACAGGACCTTTCGGGTTATGGCTTCAGGAGAAAGCTGGGTGAGAGTGACTGTCGATGGTGAGGTGCTTTATGAAGCAATAATGAATGATGGAGATGTGGAAGAATTTGAGCCTGAAGAGAATCTCATCCTGCGAACGGGGAATGCTGCAGCAATTACCATTGAGTATAACGATGAGCAGAGAAATATGGGCGGTTCAGGAGCTGTGATTGAAGAGGAGTTTACTTTTTAAGGCTTTATTTTTCAGGAGTTTGCATTTTAAGTGCTAGTTTTTTAGGTGTTAGTTTTCAGTGGGTTGCACTTCAGGTGTTGTTTTCAGGGATTTGCACTTCAGGTGTTAGCTTATAGTAAATAAGAAGTTTTTAGTTCTAGCAAACTTAAAACATATCGCCAGCTGGATAAATTAAGCTCGATATATAGAAAGAAAAAATTCCCGGTGGAGACCGGGAATTTTATTTAGCAAATATGATGCTATGATGATCTGGCGATATAGCAAAATAAAAATTGTTTAATTAATTGTATAATTAATTGTGTGATTCGAAAAAAGAAATGGTACCCTCAAGGGGATTCGAACCCCTGTCGCCAGGATGAAAACCTGGTATCCTAGACCCCTAGACGATGAGGGCAAAAAAATGGTCGGGCTGCTCGGATTTGAACCGAGGACCCCCTGCTCCCAAAGCAGGTGCGCTACCAAACTGCGCCACAGCCCGCTGCACAAATAATAGTATAATAGAAAAAGCTTAAGAGGTCAAGGCTTTTTTTATATTTCAGGTAAATTATTTTTCGTGATGGGAAAGGAGTCAGGGAATGAAGATATTATTATCCAACGATGATGGCATTTATGCTGAAGGACTTCAGGCTCTGGCTGGAGCCCTTAATGGAGCGGGACATGACCTGAAAGTGGTGGCTCCCGACCAGGAGAGAAGTGCCACCAGCCATGCAATTACAATCCGAAGTCCGCTGAGAGTAAAGAAAGTTGAAAATAATGAGAGACTGGGAGAGGAAGCCTACAAAGTTAACGGAACTCCAGCAGATTGTATTAAGCTGGCCCTGAGGCTGTTTGAAGATTTCAACCCCGATCTGGTTATAACCGGGATAAATCACGGACAGAATCTGGGCTATGATGTCTTCTATTCCGGTACAGTGGCAGGAGCGGCTGAAGCTCATCTGCAGGGATTTAAATCTATGGCTGTCTCACTGGCTCATGGCAAAAAAAGAAATTTTTCTCTGGCTGCTGAGCTGACGGTGAAAATTCTTAGCCAGAACAGATCTTTATTTGCCGAGCCGATATCCGGACCGCTTAACCTGAATTTCCCCGATGTGGATCGGGAAGAGATAAAGGGACTAAAACTTACCCGGCTGGCTTCTCAAATTTACGAGCGTTCGGTGGAAGAAAGAGTTGATCCTGCAGGACGGAGCTACTTCTGGTTTGTAGGAGGCAAAAAAGATAATTTTGCTGAGGATACTGATATTGCGGCGGTTAAGAATAACTATATATCACTTTCGCCTCTGAATTTTGTACTGACTGACAGCAAAAGAATTAAAGCTATAGATCCCCGGGATATAAATATACTCTAAGTGGGGTGTTGGAATTGGGGTGCAGGAATGGAGTTAAGCGGAGAGGGGGGAGCGGGGAAATACCGCAGAAGAGGTCAGAGGGCCCCTTCTGCGGGTTTTGCTGCAGATATATTATAGTTCAAGAAGTATTTCAGCTCAAAATACAGCATACAGCTCACAGATTACAGCTCACAGTTAACAGATCAGATTTCTATTTCTACTGTTGTTCTGGCGCTGTGTCTGGTGGTGAAGCTGGTTGATGAATTGTGATAGGCCAGGATGAAAGTATAGCTTTCTCCCGGGATTATTTCCAGTCCGGGAAAATCTTCATCCTGCAGCGGTATTTTGGTTTCCAGAGTAAGCTGGTCTTCAACCAGAGAAGCTGCTGCTTCCCGGGTATAATCCTCTTCGGTAGCTGCATGGGCGGTAGGTGATGTGCCGATGTGAGA
>PWFW01000233.1 GCA_003554225.1 Halanaerobiaceae bacterium
CAGCAGGAATTGTTAGTTTAAAAGAACAATCTCGCTGTATTCTTGGGTGTGTCACTATTGGTTGATTGTTAGGACTCCAGACTAATAGAACTTGGACGTGTTCCAATTTACGAATTTAATACCACTCTTTATAAATGATGAGAGTACATTCCATTTGTTCACGCCAGCCAGTCGACACCCCCAGATGCTGAGTGTAAATATCCAAAATTCAATTATACACGAGATAAACAAAACCTACACAATCCTATAACTACAAAGTTTTAACTATTTTACTCAATCTATGTAGATATAGACAAAGCATGAAGAAACAAGTGCACTCTTGTCCAAAATGCGGGTCAAAGATTCGAATGGCTTCTAGCGGGGCATTTTTTAATCATGTAACACACTTATATTGTTCGTCAAAAGAGTGTGACTACAATGAATGTTTAATTCCATGACGCCCGTTTGACATCTTAGAGACTCCATGAATCAATTGTCGTATTCACGCCCGGCGTAAACGCCGAGATCCTCTCCTCGCAAAAAGATAGTGTACCCACGAACGATGTCGTCGACCTCGTCTTCCGTGACATGCTCACATTGTTTGTCGATGACCGCCGCAAGTTCACCGGCGTAGGTGACCTCATCGGAAAAGGAAGGGTATGGAATCGGCGTCTCGGGTGGATGAACGGAGACGGTGGGCTTGATAAAAAAGTCGGGCTCCGCGGGACGCTCGTATTCCATCTGGTCGAGCGTCGTTGCGTAGTTTCGACCGACACAGTAGATTGTCGAGGGGTGGACAGGAGCGAGTAGCTCCGCTTCCGAACACGTATCGTACGCATTGGATTCTGTTGTGACAATTCCATCCTCGTATACACCCGTAACAGGACCATCTGCTGTTTGCACGCGAGCAAGTCGCATGGGTGAAAGTATTGCTCAGAGGATAAGAAGGCTTGTACAGCAGAGGTACTCTCTCGTCGTTCGTGACAACGTTTCCGAATATGGAGGCGACGGAACAACTCCTATCCCAACGACAACAGATGACAGACTCGGTTAGGTCGTTGAGAGTCGACCGAAAACACGAAACCACCCATGCAGACACATAGTAGAGGACAAACAGTGGCCAGCAAGCGAATTATTTTTATATCTATGTATTAATCACTTGCTGTACAACCCGACTGCATCATAAGCTGAGATGCAACGGAGATGCACTGCCCATGTTGGTAATCGTCTCCCGCATGCCTGCAGTTGCCGGCAGACTACAGAAAATAATCTGAATTGTTGACATGTGTACGGGTAGTACGGTCAGCACTCAACAGAACAGAGATACATGATTCACAAAATGTTACCACGATCCAGCATCGAACCACAACTAGTAGACTACGAAACTAAGGAGACTACATGACGGACATCGTTGTTCTCGATCACAAAATCCACGGGCTTTCGGCTGCTGACTATGCAGAGTCTCTTCGAGAGGCACTCCCGGACCACGAGATTACGCTTGCTCAGACACCGGAACAGAAGAAGCAATTGGTCCAAGAGGCGTCGGTCGCCACTGGGTATGAGATTTCCGAAGAACTGATCGAATCGTCCGAGACGCTCTCGCTTTTCGTCTGTACGTTCGCCGGCACAGGCCACCTGCCGCTCGATACGCTCGAAGCAAACGGCGTTGCCGTTGAGAACGCATCAGGCGTTCACGGGCCAAACATCGCAGAGCAAGTCCTCGGGTATATTCTGACCTTCGTTCGTCGCCTTGATAAAGGCTGGCGACAGGAGCAACGCGCCGAGTGGGAGCACTATCAGGCTGGAGAACTCAAAGGCTCGACAGCGACGGTCATCGGACAGGGTCCGATTGGCCGAACTATCGTCGACCGCCTGAACGCCTTCGATGTAACGACGATCGGCATCAGATATACCCCGTCGAAGGGAGGGCCCGCTGACGAAGTGTTCGGATTCGATAACAAAGCGATCCACGAGGCACTGACACGAACGGACTATCTGGTGTTGGCGTGTCCGCTCACCGATCTCACTGCGAACTTCGTCGACGAAGAGGCACTCTTGTTGCTCCCGACCGACGCAACCCTTGTCAATATCGCGCGCGGTGAAGTCGTCGACACACCAGCCCTCGTAGATGCACTCCAGACGAACAAGATCCGTGCAGCAGCACTCGACGTCACTGATCCCGAACCACTACCAGCCGAGAGCCCACTGTGGGACTTGGAGAACTGTCGTATAACGCCTCACAACGCGGGCCATACGCCGAAATACTGGGATCGGTGTGCAGAAATCGTGAAAACGGCGATTGCAGACGGGTAGGCTGCCCGGTGCACGCTATCGAGACGAGCAGGAAAATTAGTAGACTGAAATTATTTTTCCCAGTCAGGAATATCTCGTACAAGAAACTCGCCGTATCCTGGCTCGGCGACGATATCACCGTTGTCAGCTACTAATTCCCCACGCACGAACGTTTTGAGCACCTTTCCAGTCACTTCACGTCCCTCATAGACTGAATAGTCCGCATTAGAGTGGTTCTGGCTTGCGGCTATCGTATAGTGCTTCGCTGGATCGAACACGACGATATCGGCGTCAGCACCAGGTTCAATCCGTCCCTTTCGTGGGAGTCCAAAAGTTTGAGCCGGGTTGTAACACAACAACCGAACAAGTGTTGGATAGGAGAAGCCACGCTTGTGTACCGCTTCGTCGTGAAAAACCGGGAGACTCGTTTGCAAACTGTTGATTCCGAAGTCACTTTCCCACCACGGCCCACCCTCCTTTCGTTCGGTGGGGAGGGGGACGTGATCGGTCGACACCACTGAGAGCACACCAGCACGAAGATACTCAAAGAGTGCGTCGGCGTCACTGGGTTGACGAAGCGGTGGGGCCATGATCGCACGGTTGCCGAGGTGCTGATAAACGCTGGCGTCAAGTGCGGTGTAGTGGGTACACGTTTCGGCTCGAATGTTCGACTCATCGGTCTGGGCCTCTTCGATGGCCGCAGCTGCCGACTCAGAGGTCGTGTGTGCGCCGTAATATTTCGCATTGGCTGCTGCAGCAAGTCGCGCAATAGCACCGGCAGCCATCGCTTCTGCGTGGTCTGGTCGGGAATCGGGATACTTCGTCGCAGATCCTCCTGAAGGCTTCGAGCGTATCGCATCTGTCCGGTGTTCACAGACGGAGTAATCCTCTGTGTGAACCATTCCAACAGCACCTATTTCGCCGAGTTTCCGGAACACCTCACCGATAAATCCGTTCGACAATCGAATGGTATCGGTGGTAAACATCTTGAACGACGATACACCGTCTGCTGCTACTGTGGAAAGTTCTTCGAGGACCGACTCTGTTTCGCGAGTGATCACAGCATGCAGACCATAATCCACAACTGGAGACGCCCACCCCTGGTGTCGCTCGACGGCTTCAGCAAGTGTTTCCGTATCGTTCCAGCTTCCGTCGTCCCACCCTTGCCACGCAAACGTGATGAGACTCGTGACGCCGCCGGCTGCGGCTGCTGCGGTTCCCGTTTCGTAGGAGTCGATCGAGTTATAGCCTGCCAGATGGACGTGTGGGTCGACGACGCCCGGAAAGAGGTACTTGCCGCTGACGTCGAAAACCTCCTCGGCGTCCGGGAGGGTTCGTTCCGTCCCGATCGCGACGATTTCGCCGTCGTCGACCGC
>PWFW01000077.1 GCA_003554225.1 Halanaerobiaceae bacterium
CGGTAAAAAACTCCCGCAGCAGCTATCAGCAGCACCACCAGAAACACAGCAATCAACTTCTTGTTTAAAATAGCGATCACCTCATTTAACCCCTCATGTTAATACATAATAACAGAGACAAAAAAAGATTATAACAGAGATAAAAACAGAGATAAATACAGAGATAAAAACAGGGATAACAACAGGGTTAACAACGGAGATAACAACAGATAACAACAGATAACAACAGGGATAACAACGGAGAAATAATTTCGCAAAAGCAGACAGAAATCTGGTTTACGTCCCAGCCCCTCTGTGTGCTGTGTCTCTCTACTGTGAATATTCTGTTAATTTCTCGTATCTTTCGAATACTTTTTATCTTGCCGAGACATTCATCCAACCTCTTGCTGACTACTTTCTAACCTTTCCCGAAACACTTAAATCAGCCTCTTCCCTGCCTATATCTAACCTTTCCCGAAACACTTAAATCAGCCTCTTCCCTGCCTATATCTAACCTTTCCCGAAATACTTAAATCAGCCTCTTCCCTACCTATATCAAACCTTTCCCGAAACACTTATATCAGCCTCCTCCCTGCCTATATCTAACCTTTCCCCAAACATTTATCCAGCCTCTTGCTGACCACTTTCTAACCCCCGGAAAAAACCCCTTCCTCCTTTCAAATTTAACCATCCAATCAGATTCTACCCGGCAAAACTAACCGGTTCCCATCTGAAATAGCCTTCCTTTTCTCTTATCTTCCCAAGCCCCGGGAAAGGAAAATGAAAAGCATGAACTAAAGCTTCTTGTGCTGCTATTCGTTTTAATAACTGTACTCTGGCTGGTTTTACCTCTTCCGGATAAACATCTACAACTGAATGCCACTGCGGCCGTTCTATATGAATTGGATGAATAAAAGCATCCAAAATAGAATAAATCTTTTCATTTTTAGAGGCAACAAGCGGCACCATTTGTCCTGGTGTGTGTCCCGGGATTAACAATGCCTTAATACCAGGAACGATTTCTGCCTCATTCTGAACAAAATCAAGCTGCTCTCTGACTGCCAGCAAATTCATTTCTGCTATATGGAGCAGCATCTCTTTAAAATTCCTGTCTAAACCTGTTTTTTCCAGTGCTCTCTCCGCTTCTCCGGAAATCCAAAAATCCCATTCCTCTGCCAGCATGACATACCGGGCAGATGGCAGGACACTTTTTCTATCCTTCGTTGTATTTCCGCCAATATGATCTGGATGACCATGAGTAAGAATAACAACATCAATATCATCAGGTGAAATTCCTGTTGTTTTTAAGTTATTAAAAAGCTCTCCAGCTCCAGCTAACAGTTCTCCGGCACCGGTATCAATTAAAACTAAATGTTCGCCCGTATCCACTAACAGGCAGGAATAGGAAGATTTAAGCTCTTTAAATTCTTCTAACTTTAGATTGTGTTCCCGGAGCAGTTTAACAAGTTCCTCCTCCGGTGCATCTGGAAAAAGAAGTGCAGCCGGTTCCTCATAAATATGATAACCATCACTGACAACCTTGCAGTCAAAATCTCCTACTTTAAATGAAAAAATGCCTTCTGCCACCAGACTGCCCCCTTTATCGGATAAAATCACTGACAAAAATTTCCCTCAGCAATATAATTCTCTATCTAAACTTTAAATTCCTTCCCGGCTTTAAATTCTCCAGCAAATAAGGCAAAAAGTCTCCCAATAAGCTCAGCAGTAAACCCTTTAATCAAAAGATTACCGCGCTCGTAACCGCCTGCTTTTTCCCTTGACAAAACCACTGCTTTTATATATAATTAAGCTAATATGACACCACTGTCACTCAAAGCTCCCCGCTGATATTTCAGAAATACGATGAAGCCAGAAAAACGAAGCCAGGAGGCTGACCGGGAAATGCCAAGCTCAACTTTTTTTAATCTGGAGGAAGAAAAACAGCAGCGAATCACTGCCGCCGCCCTGGAGGAGTTTGCCGCCAACTCCTTTGCCGAGGCCAGTGTGGCCGGGATCATCGAAAAAGCAGCAATTCCCCGGGGCAGCTTCTATCAATATTTTGCCGATCTGGAGGACCTCTATATCTATCTGCTCAAAGAGATCACCGCCAGAAAGATAAATTTCATCAAAACCCGGCTCTCAAAAATGGAAGATGCCGACACCTTTACCCTGCTCCGCCAGCTCTACAAAATTGCAGTGGAGTTTGTCGAGCACAATCCCCGACTGGCCGCAGTCGGCAATAACTTTTTAAAGGAAGACCGGGAACTGCAGCATAAGGTTTATCAGGCTGGTGACCGCCAGGCAGTCGATTTTTATAAAATGATCATCAATCGCGGTCTGGAAAGAGAGGAAATTGACAGCCAGGTTGAGGTGGAGCTTCTGGCCGGGATGCTGAAGAATATTAATATTTACCTGATGGAGCAGTATCTCACCGCAAACGGCCGGGAGAAACCTCTGGAAAATATGGAGAGTTATCTGGCAAAGGTCGACCAGGCTCTCTATATTATTGAAAAGGGCATTAAGAAATAACAAATTGGTTATCTAAGTCCAATTGCTATCCAGGATTAGAGACTATCCAAGTCTAATAACTATCTAAGCTCAACTACAGGAGAACTCCACCAGTATACCTTGAAAACGACACCGAGAAACATACCGTCAGCTGTATAATCCCGAGCTGCTGGAGAATTAATCCTGGAAAAGGCTTGAAATCCAGCAGAGGTTCGGGGATTGAATACTACCTCAGAAAACAGCTCATCAGCTATCTCAGTTCGGGAAAGCGAGGAAGAAATTCATGTTTAAAGTAAAAGGTCTAACCTACAGATATCCCCACAACGAAGAGGATACCCTTAAGGGTCTCGATTTCAGCATTGAAGAGGGCCAGATCTTCGGGCTGCTGGGTCCCAGCGGGGTAGGCAAAAGCACCACCCAGAAAATTCTGGTCAAACTGCTGGAGGGTTTTCAGGGAGAGGTTTTTTACCGGGAAAAACCCCTGCTGGATTACGGCCGGGATTTTTACCAGGAAATCGGCGTCGGCTTTGAAATGCCGGTCCACTTCTCCAAGCTGACTGCGGCAGAAAATCTGGAGTTTTTCAAGAAACTCTACCGGGAGACCGCCGACAGCGATGCCCTGATGGAAAGACTGGGTCTGGCTCCTGATCGCGATAAAAAGGTGGGCGAATATTCCCGGGGTATGAAGGTCCGGCTCAATTTCATCCGGGCCCTGCTCAACCGTCCCCGGATGCTCTTCCTCGATGAACCTACCGCCGGGCTGGATCCCAAAAACGCCCGCATTATCAAAGATATTATCCGGGAATTCAAGGAAGAGGGCGGCACCGTGCTGCTTTCCACCCATCTGATGAACGATGTTGAGGAGCTCTGCGATGAGATCGCCTTTATGGTCGAAGGGAAAATCGCCGAGATCAATACCCCCAAAGACCTCAAGCTGGAGTACGGCCAGCGCCGCCTCAATGTTGAGTACAGCGATAATTCTGGAATCAAAGAAGCCAGCTTCGAGCTCGATACTCTGGGGGAAAATGAAGAGTTTTTCGAGCTGATCAAAAATAAGAGAATAATCACCATGCACAGCCAGGAAATGACTCTGGACGATATCTTTATTGAAGTCACCGGGATGGAAGAGTCCAATTTCCATCGCCCTGATAACCGCCAG
>PWFW01000194.1 GCA_003554225.1 Halanaerobiaceae bacterium
CAGTGTTACCTTTTCCTTCTGTCTGTATTAAAAGCTTCCATCCCGGAGTACGAAGCCCGCCATCAGTTATTTCCCATGAATATTCCTTGATTATCTGCTCTTTTGCATCAGCAGCAAGTTCGGAATATCGAGAATCACCTCCGTCAAAAATGACTCCTTCCTGCAATTCAGGAAGGTTATTCCAACCAATCAGAATACTGTCATAGTTTGAAGTAGAAAGCTTTACACCATAAAACATACCCCCCATATTAATTACATTACTTACATCCCAATCTCCTACATCCTGATTGAAAGACTGGACTCCATAAAACATACCGCTCATATCCATCACACTGTTTACTTCCCATCTTCCTATGCACTGATTAAATTCACTTGCACCCATAAACATGTTACTCATATCAGTTACACTGCTGACATCCCAATCTCCTATGTATTGATTAAAAGACACAGCTCCCAAAAACATTTTGCTCATATCTGTAACACTGCAAACATCCCATTTTCCTATGCACTTATTGAAAGACTCAGCCTTGGCGAACATCCCTATCATATTGGATACATTTTTAACATCCCAATTTCCTATGTCCTGGTTAAACAATTTGGCTCCTAAAAACATATTTCTCATGTTAGTTACATTGCTTACATCCCAGTCCCCTATATCCTGATCAAAAGAGCCAGCCTCAGAAAACATATTACTCATATCAAAAACATTTCTTACATCCCAGCCTCCTATATCCTGGTTGAATGACTTTGCACTGCTAAACATACCACCCATATTAGTTACATTACTTACATCCCAATCTCCTATGTCCTGATTGAATGACTCTGCACTGTTAAACATACCCACCATATTAATTACATTACTTACATCCCAGCCCCCTATAGCCTGATCAAAAGATCCAGCTTCAGAAAACATATTACTCATATCAAAAACATTTCTTACAACCCATCCTCCTATATCCTGATTGAATGACTCTGCACTGCTAAACATACCCACCATATTAGTTACATTACTTACATTCCAATCTCCTATGTCCTGATTGAATGACTCCGAATTGTGAAACATCCTATGCATATTAGTTACATTACTTACATCCCAACCTCCTATGTCCTGGTTGAATGACTCTGCACTGCTAAACATACCCCCCATATTAGTTACATTGCTTACATCCCAATCTCCAATATGTCGGTTGAATGACTCTGAATTGTAAAACATCCTATGCATATTAGTTACATTACTTACATCCCAATCTCCTATGTCCTGATTGAATGACTCTGCACTGCTAAACATACCCTCCATATTAGTTACATTGCTTACATTCCAATCTCCTATGTCCTGATTGAATGACTCTGCACTGCTAAACATATTCCCCATATTAATTACGTTACTTACATCCCAGCCTCCTATATCTTGATCAAAAGATTCAACTCCATAAAACATCTCACTCATGTTTGTAACTGATGAGACATCCCAGTCGGCAATATCCTGATTGAATAAGCTGGCTTTATAAAACATTCTTCTCATATCACCTACTTTACCTACTTCCCAACTACCTATGTCCTGATTAAAAAGCTCAGCTCCAAAAAACATAATGCTCATATCTTTTACACTACCTACATCCCATCCTCCTATGTCCTGATTAAAAGACTCCGCTCCCAAAAACATTCCACTCATATCTGTAACGGAAGAGACATCCCATTCGCCTATATTTTGGTCAAAAGATTTGGCTCTTCTAAACATCCAATTCATATCATTAACATTGCTTACATCCCATCCTCCAATATCCTGATTAAAAGACTCTGCTCCCAAAAAAATCCTACTCATATCAGTAACACCGCTCACATCCCAACCTCCTATGTCCCGATTAAATAAAATAGCATTAGTAAACATATAACTCATATCAGTTACATTACTCACGTTCCACTTTCTGATGTCCTGATTAAACAACCCGGTATTACAAAACATATAACTCATATCAATAACATTGCTTACATCCCATCCTCCAATAAACTGATTAAAAGACTCCGCTCCCAAAAACATATAACTCATACTGGTTATATTACTCATATCCCAATCATTCATATTTGGCACTTGGGCTATACCGCTGCGTGCAAAAGCATAATCCATTCTGGTCGTTTCACTAAGGTCAGGAATGTCCAGGGCGACGATTTCTAAATTCTGGCAACCGTGAAAATAACCTCCGGAGGTTCCTAACTTTAAATCCCCCCATTGAATTATTTCTATTATCTTAAGTTTGTCACCATCGTTACTGAAACTAAAGCCCTCTATGGTTCCGCTTATCCATATAGTGTGTTCTCCGGGTTCTTTAAAAACAAGCTCATTTTCAGTATAACTTGTTATACTTACGGGACTTCCTACGAGTTTGTCTCCGGTTACCGTGAAATTATAATTACCCTCTGATTCAAGGGGAAGAACTATTTGATTATCACCACTTAGGCCTGCTTTAGTTGTATCCCATGTTGATATAAAGTCCGCCATAACAGGCGCAACTGTGAACAGAAAAATAACTGAAATTGCTATTAATATTTTAATCTTATCCGGCATGTTTATATTTAATCTATTTATTACCATCTTATTAACCTCCTGCTTTGCTATCACATATTGCCATATTTTACTCAGTATCTGTTCTTACCGGGAAATATAAACACCGGCTTTCTGTCAGGGTAAATTCGTTTTTACAAAATGTTATTTTTTTCTTAGGTTGAAATGGAAAAACAGAAATTGAATAGATGTGATTCAAATAAAAAGTAATATAAAAAAAACATCCCCATCTATATAAAATCAAAACCTTTTTTTCTTTTCTCATACTGCCCTCTCTTTAGCTCCCCAATATTAATATAAACAGGGATATATCAAATTTTTTTCAAACTTTTCCCAAATTTTACGCAAACTTCAAGCAGCAATCATTTAGCTATTACGAAAGTGTTTTATTTATAAGATAAAGAAAAAAACCAACCTATGAAAAAACAGGGATCATATAAATTTGCGATGCGTATATTTAAGGATCTTATTAAAAGATTTGATTTTATTATTTTCTTCCTGTATTTTTTAAATTGTAACGGTGCTTGGGCCATGGCGATTCTGCAAGAGGATAGGAACCATTGATGGCATAAAGGTTATTATCAAAAGACCCCACATAAATAGTACCATCTTCTGCTATAGCCGGGGAAGACCACACGGCCCCTGTAGCAAAACTCCATTTTTCTGTGCCATCCGGGTTTATCGCAAAGAAATCATCTTCACTCACGCCTACATATATCGTACCATCTTCTGCTATTGCCGGAGAAGACCACTCCTCAATAATATGACTCTCAGTATCAAATTCCCATTTCTTTGTGCCGTTTATCGGATTTATAGCATAGAGATTATTAGCATCCGTTACCAAATAAATTGTGCCGTCTTCTCCTATCACCGGAGAGGTGCGCACACAGCTTGCGACAGTAAACCTCCATTTCTCTGTTCCGTCAGGGTTTATCGCGAAAAGCTTACTGTAAAGCTCGGGGATAAAAAGGAAATCAATTGTTCCCACATAAATCGTACCATCTTCTCCTATCGTAGGGGAAGAATGCACAGGAGAATCGATAAAAATACTCCATTTCTCTGTTCCGTCTTCCGGGTTTATCG
>PWFW01000216.1 GCA_003554225.1 Halanaerobiaceae bacterium
ACCCTCCAGCCCAGGCTTCTCACAGAACCACCACTCGCCATCAGGACGGGCAACACCACCCGTTCCTGCCGCAGTTCCGAACCGCCGGAGCATCAAACGCCAACCCCATCCACTGCGCATCAGGTGGGCTAGAAAATCTTGGCGTTGGGTGGGTCAGTTCTGGTTAGCGGCGAGGGTTTTGAGAGCGCTATCAAGGAAAACAGGTGGTTACGACATTAGGGAAGCGCTGAATAAAGCCATCCTGGCTTTCTCAGCGCACGCTTCGCTGCAAATGTAATTTGCAGCTTGCTTCAGAATCGACCACCTACGGTGGTGGATTCTGGCGGCACTTCCGTGTGCCGCAGGGAAACGCCGATAAATCAGCGTTTCCTTAGCTGTCGAACTCGGGGATACAGCGCCAGCAGCGCAAGCGAAGGGGAGCCGCGGGAGCGGCCCAAAAAAGGGGGAAGATGTATTGCGAAGGGCGAAACGCCGATGAATCAGCGGTTCCCTAAACCAGACTTAATTCCGTTTCTTGGCGAAATAATCCGGCACGGTATTCCGACAGCGGTGCAATTGTCGGGGATGTCGATATTGACAAGACTGTGCGCACCGATTACGGCGTTGTTTCCGACGGTAATGCCGCCTATCACCGTCGCGCCAGTCATGATTTTTACACCGTTTTTAATGACGGGATCGGCATGCGGGGCGCCGCTCCGTTTATGAGTACCCAGTGTGACCCGATGCCAAAGTTTTACGTTGTCACCGATCACTACGCGTTTTCCAATCACGATTCCTATCGGATGAGAAATCTCAAAGTTTTTGCCAATTACGGCCTCATAGGAAATATCACTAGAAAATCTCACTAGCTGTCTATTTTTCATAAACCGGCTAATTATCCTGAGCAATCGGAATCTGCTTTGCATGAATCGTCTGCCGAGTCGGTAATTGACCCTGAGTTTGAAAGACGAGTCAAACAGGATTGTTTGGACGAATTTAGGGAATCTTTTGCAGTCCGGAGGCACTTCATCGAGATATAAGCGAAGAATAGACATGGGTTCTTCCTCGTCCTACCTTGAACGATAGACCGTGCCGATACAAAACAAGCAAAAATTTACGAACAAGGCCGTCCACGACGCGCGGGGCCCGGCATAGAGCACTGGTTCTCTGCGAACGCTTGGCCAGGATCCCGGCGCCGGAGATGCTAATTAGCAAGAACCCTCCGTAGGAACCGTCTGTGAGGCACCATCGTGCGCATCCTGCCGAAGGTGACCGGCGATTCCGTAAATTTTGGGAGGCCCGCCCATCGCCACCGAGCTGGTGTTGCTGTCTTACCCGATATGGTCACGGTCCGTCAAGTGGGGCGGTGCGTTTGCTTACGGGGCCCCCGGGTTCAACTGTCGAACTCGGGAGATCACGCTGTTCTTCCTGCCACCGTACTCGCCCGACCTCAACGCCGACGAGTGGGTCTGGAAGCAGGTCAAGCAGCGCATTGCCCGCCAAACGGTGCGCACGCGGGAGGACCTGAAGCGGGTCGCATTGTCTCCCGAGTTCGACAGTTGAACCCCATTTTTGGCCCTTTTTGAGGCTGCAAGTCTAGGATTTATGCGGGTTTCCGGCCGTTTTTCCGAAAACCCCTGTGGTGGCACGTCGGTGGGTCTTGAAGTTTTTCTTGAAATGACCGTAAGGCCTGCTATCTTGGTGGCATGCACGTCAAGATCACGACCTCCGGTCCGCGGCGCTACGTCCAGCTCGTCGAGTCGTTCCGCGATGACCAGGGCCGCATCCGCAAGCGCACCGTCGCCACTCTCGGGCGTCTGGATCAGGTCGGTGGTTCCCTGGATGCGGTGATCAACGGTCTGCTCAAGGCCACGGGGCGGGCGCCGGTCCTCGGGGCTGAGGCGCAGCCGGAAGTCGAGTTTGAACCGGCGCGTGCACTGGGCGCGGTCTGGGCGCTCCATGAACTGTGGAAGACGCTGGGCTTTGGCGAACTGCGCCGGGTCTTTCGCGGCACCCGGCATCAGATCGACGTCGAAGCCTTGGTGCGGGTGATGGTGTTCAACCGGCTTTGTGACCCGGAGTCCAAGCTGGGCGTGCTGCGCTGGCTCGAGACCGTGGCATTGCCGGACCGTCCCGCCGACATCACCCACCAGCACCTGTTGCGCAGCATGGATGCATTGATGGAACACCGGGATGCGGTGGATCGGGTGGTGGCGCGGCTGCTGCGGCCCTTGATCGATCAGGACCTCTCGGTGGTGTTCTACGATCTCACGACCATCCGCGCCGAAGGCGATTCCATGCAGGAAGGCGACGTGCGCCGCTTCGACATGGCCAAGGAGGGTGTGATCGCCCGCCAGTTCCTGCTGGGGGTGGTGCAAACGGCTGAGGGCGTACCGATCTACCACGAAGTCTTCGACGGCAACGTCGCCGAGACCCGCACCTTGCTGCCGACTTTGAGCACGGTGCTCGAGCGCTTCCCGAGCGTGAGCCGCCTGATCCTGGTCGCCGACCGCGGCCTGCTGAGCCTCGACAACCTGGAGGCGTTGCGGGACATCCGCCTGGCCAACGGTAACCGTCTGGAGTTCATCCTTGCGGTGCCCGGGCGGCGCTACCACGAGTTCCTGGAAACACTCAAGGCGTTCCACGAGAACGCGTGCCAGGGCACTACGGCGGAAGTGGTCACCGAGCAGACCTGGCAGGACCTGCGCCTGGTCGTGGCGCACGACCCGGCCACGGCCGCCGAGCAGACCGGCCGGCGCAACGAACGCATCGCGGCACTGATCGACCAGGCCAACGCCTGGGCCGACAAGCTCGACGCGCAGGACCTCGGCGAGACCCGCCGCGGCCGGCCACTCTCGGATCGCGGGGCGACGGCACGGCTCTACCACGCGGTGGCCGAGGCGCACCTGTCGCGCATCATCAAAGTCGACCTGAAAAGCCCGGTGTTGCGCTATCACATCGACTGGAAGGCACGCGCCCTGGCGGAGTTGATGGACGGCAAGCTGCTCTTGGTGACGAATGCCACGGATCTCACCGCACCGGAGGTGGTGGACCGCTATAAGGCGCTAGCCGATATCGAGCGTGGCTTCCGGGTGCTCAAATCGGAAATCGAGATCGGCCCGGTGTATCACCGGCTGCCCGAGCGTCTCCGCGCCCACGCCCAGATCTGCTTCATGGCGCTGATCCTGCACCGGGTGATGCGCACACGGCTGCACGCGGCGCATACCGGGTTGTCTCCGGAGCGTGCGCTGGAGCAGTTGACCCGCATCCAGCATCACCGGATTCGCATTGCGCAGGCCGATCCCGTAACCGGCGTGTCGACGATCAACGCCGAGCAGGCCGGGACGTTCAGTGCGTTGGGGGTGAAAAAACCGGCGGCTTCGCAGCAGTTACCGCTGTTGTAGTGGAGCGTTTTAAAACCGCTATCAATAAAAACAGCCAGTTAAGCCATTAGCTGTCGAACTTGGGTTGTCTGCATTGCCCTCTCTGCGGCGGATGCCCGAGGAGATCCGGGGCTTCTTCCGAGACCCTGCCTGTTGTTATCAATAGTTGCAAAAGTCCCTGCATGTTATTTCATAGCTTCGAGAATGTAGCGCGTGTCGGTAAGCTGGAAGGAGCTGCGGACCAGGTCCTTCTTCTTTTGGAGTGAGCGCATGACGC
>PWFW01000118.1 GCA_003554225.1 Halanaerobiaceae bacterium
AGCAGAAAAATTATACTTTTAATTTTGATTCTGGCGCTGTCTCTGACCTTTATGCCCGAGATTGCAGCTGCTGAAGAAGAGATGACCCTGACCTGGTGGATAACTCCCTGGAGGATTAGAACACCCGATATGGATCCTGATGAGGCCCCTGATGGGGAACAGTTTGCTGCCTATGTCAGCAGGATGTTTGAAGAAAAGTATCCCCATGTCAATGTTGAGTATCAGATGGTAACCCACACCGGCAAGGAAGAACAGGCTACTGCAGCCATGTTTGCCGGTAATCCTCCCCATGTTTACTGGGAGCAGGGCTCTCCCAATCCGGAATGGGTGGCTCAGGGTCAGCTTGCTCCCATTACTCCCTATCTGACCGAGGAGGACAAAGAAGATTTCATCGATTACACCCTGGAGACCGGTAAAATTGGGGGCGAGTACTACATGTGGCCCTGGAACAACTCCAATAATGGGATGGGCAGTTCCCTGCTTTTAAATGTGGAAAGATTTGAGGAAAGAGGAGTTGAAATTCCTGAAGATCGCAGCTGGACAATGGATGAATTTTTAGAAGCTGCCAAGCAGCTTAGCTATGACGGCAATTATGCCATTACTCTGGCAGCCGAAGATACGCTCAATATGCTGGGCTGGATGCACCGTTTTGGAGCCCGGATGCTGAATGAAGACGAAACCGAATTTGTCCTTAATGAGCCTGAAGGCGTTGAAGCCCTGCAGTTCATGGTCGATCTGATCCATGAGTATGAAGTGGCTCCTGACGGTGCTGCCGGGATGGGAGTCTATGATACCATTAACAATTTCCATTCGGGAAGAACAGCGATGGGTTACGGCGGCATCTATGAGATCGGCAGAATTGACCGTTACTACCGCAGTGGAGATCTTGAAGATCCCTTTGATGTCAGACTTGCCCAGTTCCCCCATGACCCTGAAGTTGGTCCGGTGGCCTATCAGGTAAATGGAGGCTTCCTGGTCTTTCAGCGGGAAGATGAGGATGAGCTGGAGATGGCGATGGAATTTGCCCGCTTTATTACTGGACCGGAAATGATCGGTATGCTGGAGGATCTGCTCTACATCACCTCCCGGGAATCGGTTAATCAGCAGCTTACCTTTGAAGATATGGACCGCTATACCGATACCGATATCATGACCGAGGTTGATGTTTATATCGAAACTATCGAGCATGGAGTTAATTATTACGGCTCACCTGATGTGCCGGTGGGAGAGGCTATGTCCTACTTCACCAGCGCCATGGAAGCGGCTCTCAGTCTGGATATGACTCCTCAGGAAGCGCTGGATTACTTTGTGGAAAATGCCAACCGGGTGGTTTTTGGTAACTAGCCAGCTGGCAGAAATTGAGTTTTCTTGACAGCGGGATTACAGCGTGATTACAGCAGGATTACAGCGGGATTCCGGGGTTGGAATCGGGACTGGATTTTTACTCCCGTATTCAATCCCGGGGTCAGCTGTTTGAATTTGTTTTTATTGGTTTGCAGAGGAGCGACAATGTCAGGGACAATGGTTCCCGGTTTTATAATAATTAGCAGGGAAATGTTTAAATGCTGCGCCTGCTGAAAATTTTTCTGGAATTTTAAATAGTTTATCAGGGTTTTAGGGATTTTACAGGATTGAATCAGTTATATCTGGGGGCTTTATAATGCAGAAAATTAATAACAGCTCGAAAAGCTACTGGGCCAGACTGGGACGGGATATCTGGAAACACCGGCGGGGTTATCTTTTTGTTCTTCCCAGCTTTATCTTTTTCTCGCTCTTTTATTTAATTCCGATGGTTAGTGCCCTGGTGGTCAGTTTTTTCAACTATACACCGCTATCAGTCAGCTATGAAGGGCTGGCCAATTACCGCAGGGTCTTTAATGATCCCATTATGTTCTCTGCTTTAAGAAATAATGCCATCTATACCGCAGGAGTGGTGACCTTCTGGCTGGGCAAGGCTCTTTTGATCGCCTTCCTCATTGATCCGCTCTCGAAAACTCTTAAAGTTTTCTTCAAGTCGGCCTTTTATCTGCCGGGAGTTACCTCGGGAGTTATCATCTCGCTGATATGGCTCTGGATGTATAACCCCTCCTTCGGTTTATTTAATAATATTTTGAATGCTGTGGGGCTGCCGGCTCTGCACTGGCTGGGAAATACCTCGCTGGCTCTGCCGGCTCTGATTTTAATGCAGGTAGTGATGGGGGGAGGTTCTTCCATTATTCTGATTGCGGCAGCTATGGGCCGGATTCCCAATTCTATCTACGAATCTGCTATTCTTGATGGGGCTTCCCGCCTGAAAATATTTTACAAGATTACCATGCCGCTGATTAAGCCGGTGCTGCTATATTTGATTGTGATGGGGACGATTAACACCTTCAAGGTCTTTGATGCCATTTATGTTATGACCGGGGGCGGGCCGCAGTTCAGCACCACGACCATCGTTTTTAGAATTTATGAAACGGCCTTTACCAACTTTAGGATGGGAGAAGCGGCAGCCCAGTCGATGATTTTATTTTCCATTGTTTTTGTGATTGCTATTGTGCAGTTCCGCTGGCTGTCGACGGAGGTGGAATACTAAATGATACGAGAGGCTTTAGTGGAAAAGGACAATCCCCTACGCCCCGGGAAAGCCGGGCTGGTTATCAGGCTGACCTTTCTGGTTGTGCTGGGAGCGATAACTCTGATGCCGATGATCTGGATGATTTTAAGCTCCCTGCAGCCTCAGGCACTTTCGGTGAGCTTCCCGCCCAACATTAACCCCCTGGGTTTTGACCTGAGATATTATCAGCAGTTTTTAGGCCGCACCCATGTGCTTCGCTGGACCTTAAATTCTCTGATTTTTGCTGGGAGTTCAACGCTCTTAACCCTGGTGGTGGCTTCTCTGGCAGGTTATGCCTTTGCCAAGATTAAATTTCCCGGCTCTAAGTATCTTTTCTGGCTCTATATTATTACTCTGATGCTGCCCTTTCAGGTGGCAATGATACCTTTATACATTATTATGACCAGGATCGGTCTCACCGACACCTATCTCGGCCTGATACTGCCGGCCATTGCCAGTCCGCTCTCAATATTTTTGATGAAGCAGGTGATGCAGACCATCCCCACCCCGCTGCTGGAAAGTGCCCGGCTGGATGGCTGCAATGAGCTGCAGGTCTGGAAGCATATCATTATTCCGCTCTCCAAACCGGGAATTGCTTTTCTGGGCATTATAACCTTTGTGCAGCAGTGGAATAACTTTCTCTGGCCGCTGGTTATCACTGAATCAACGGCTATGCGGCCGCTGCAGGTCGGATTGACCCTGATCCGGGAGGAGGTGCCCTTGAGTTACAGTCTTCATATGGCAGGGGCCACCTATGCTGCCATTCCCATGATCATTGTATTCTTTGTTTTCCAGAAACATTTCTTGCGGGGAGTTACAGTAGGGGCGATGAAGGGCTAGACAGGTTTGTGATATCGGGCTGGTTATTAAAGCCTGTAAGAGGCTGAGGGAAATCGGAAATAAAATAAGCTTAAACTTTGTTTTTGCTGCCTGGAGTAATATTTTACCAATCCAGAGTGCTGGAGATATTGGAGGTTGCTAAATGTTAATAGCAGGAATTGATGCCGGAGCCAGCAGGACCCGCTGTGTAATCTAT
>PWFW01000030.1 GCA_003554225.1 Halanaerobiaceae bacterium
CCTTCAAGGTCGGATCGGCCATTGAGGGCAGCCAGCTCGATTAGAAAACCTATGCCAACTACCTTACCTCCCAGGCCTTCAATTAATTCCACAGCTGCCTGAGCTGTTCCCCCGGTGGCCAGGAGATCATCGACCAGCAGCACTTTATCGCCTGGTTTGAAGGCATCTTTATGCATCTCCAGGGTGTTTGTCCCGTATTCCAGTTCATAGCTGGCAGAAATTTTCTCGGCCGGAAGTTTACCCGGCTTGCGAATGGGAATAAAACCTTTATCCAGCTTATAGGCCAGGGTAGGTCCCAGCAGAAAACCGCGGGCTTCAATCCCGGCAATATAATCAAATTCCAGCTCCTGATAATACTCCGCCATCCTGTCAATAGCCAGCTGGAAGGCTGCTGTGTCCTGTAGAAGCGGAGTTATATCCTTAAAAAGGATACCCTCCTTGGGAAAATCGGGTATTTCTCTGATATAATCTGATAAATTCATTACTATCCCCCTCTTGAAACTCTCTCGATATTCTGTCTTAATTTAGAGCGTTTTTATAAGTTTTTGGTTCTTAGATTAATCTCATCTGTCAGATAAATACCAGTGCCCTTCAGTTTAATCTCTCTTTTTAGTTTCTCTGTCTTTTATTGTTTCCTCTGCCCTTTAGTCTCACCTGTTATTTTAGTCTCCTGATTTTTTTGATCTCCGATTGGTCTCTGCTAGGGGAAAAATTTTATCTGTTCCGGCAGATTAAAGGGAATCAAAGGGCTCAGGATACTCAAAGTTTAATTCCTCCTGCAGCAGCTGAAATACCTCTCTTAGGTCGTCTGAGAAAAGCAGTTCTCTCAGCCGGGCAAAATCCTCTTTGATTTCAACATTTCTATTATATCTTATTGAATGGGATAAGTCCAGTTCACCTGATAAACTGCTGTTTATCCGGTAGTCCTTTTGATCTCTGGTAATCAGCTCCAACTCCTGCCAGATTTCCAGCAGCTGATCAGCTGCTGCTGGTTGAAAATCCGGGCAGTCTTTAAGCAGTCCGGGAAGTTCCCTTCTGCTAAACTTCTCCTGCCGGCTGATAATCTGCCAGGCCTGCTCCAGAGGGCTTTTGCTCACCAGCCGGCGCTGCAGTATCCTCTGATTGCGTGCCAGATCTTCCTCACCAAAGAGAAAATATATCTCCAGCTCCCTGGAGCTGCTTTCCTCCTGCTGGGTCCAGGATGATTTTTCCCCCTCCTTTATCTTGTTATGACTGTTTCCGGCAACCTCAAGGATTTCCTTTAAAGAGAAGGGCAGCTCTAAAAAGAATACCTGACGGCGTTTGCTTGCGGCCGCTCTCTGAGATGAAGTACAGCAGATAGCTTCAGGAAATTTTTCCGCGAGTCTGGTCTTAAGTTTTCTGCTGTTGAGATAGATCAGGCTGGAGTTTAATCCTCCAGGAAGTGAGCTCAGCAGATTTTCTGGGGCGCTGCTGTTCCGGCAGTCATAAAGCTTCAGGTTTCTGTCTGAATATATTATCGGAAAGTCCTGCTGCCGGTTAACCGGCACCAGGCTCTTAAGGTTTAGCTGAACGGTCTGTCTACCCCGCCAGTTATTGTCCTCAACCCGGGCTATGATATTATAACTGCTGTCGGTACCGGAAAAATCAAAATCTGCTGCCAGATTAAATCCTATTCCCCGAAGACCTCCAGAGGTCTTCAGCTGGAGGTGGCGATTCTCCCGGCCCACTGCTCTGGTCTGCTGCAGACTGACCCGGGGAAAAAGAAAGGCAGGAGCAGGGTTACCGATACCATGAGGTTTCAATGATTTCAGTTCCTGATAAAAATCCAGAGAAACCTGCTGCTCGCTCAAAATATCATCTATCTGGCGGATCGGAATGAAGTCCCGGGAGGTTAAATTTTCCCTGAGATAACTGTTAAAGGCCCGGCGAAAATCAGCAACCTTCTCCGCTGCTATCTCCATACCGGCTGCCTGACTGTGACCACCAAAGCCCAACAGATGGGAACTGCAGGCTTTCAAAGCCTGATGGAGATTGAGGGCGGAGATGCTGCGGCCCGATCCCCGGCCCCGTTCCCTGATAACAGTCCTGCTGTAATTTTCGGACTCTTTCTGATTTTCCATTTTCTTATTTATTTTCTTATTTATGTCCATGTTCCCTTGATTATTCTGATTCTTCTGGTCCTGCCTTTTCTCATGATTCTGCTGCCTATCTCCGTTTTGAGGAGACTCTTTGGCTTCAGTGATCTGATTTTTATCATCCAGGGCTATCAAAATTACCGGTCGATAATATTCTTCTACCAGCCGGGAGGCCACAATCCCTATTACTCCAGGATGCCAGCCGCGGGAAGCCAGCACAATACCCTCCCGCTCATCCGGGGGGTCTGCTGCAATCATTTCCTGAGCTTCCTTCAGAGTGCGGTCCTCTTCTTGATGTCGCTGATAATTATATTCAACCAGCTTCTCAGCCAGCCCTTCGACCTGCCAGCGATTTTCAGCCAGTAAAAGCTGCAGGGCCTGATCGGCTGACTTTATCCGACCGGCGGCATTTAGCGGCGGGGCCAGGATATAGCCAATCTGGCCGGCTGAAATCTCCCGGGAAAGGTCAAGAGAAAGGCTGGCTGCCAGGGCCTGAAGCCCGGCATTTTCAGTTTTCTTTAAAACCTTAAGGCCTTCCCTGACAAGAATCCGGTTCTCTCCCTGCAGGGGGACCAGATCCGCCACTGTGCCCAGGGCTACAAGATCCAGCAGAGATCTGAGATAGGGTGTTAGAAGACCGGGAGTGCTGTTGGCATCAGCAGAAGAATCTATCTGCTGTTCCAGGGCCTGGCAGAGTTTAAAGGCCGTCCCCACACCGGAGAGACCTCCTCTGATTTTATCTTCTTCCTCCAGGAGGTGGTGATTGATGAGAGAGAGGGCCGGAGGCAGTTCATCAGCCGGTTCATGGTGATCGGTTACGATAACATCAATCCCCTCATCCTGTAAAAACTCTACTTCTTTGAAGGCAGTGATACCGCAGTCCACCGTAATTATTAGGTCAAAATTATCCAGGCCGAGACTTCTAAGCGCCTCAAGATTGAGGCCATATCCATCGCGGATCCGGTCCGGGAGGTAATAATGACACTTAAGACCAAGGATCTCGGTGAGATAATTAAATAGCAGGGCCGTGGAGGTAATGCCGCCGACATCATAATCGCCATAAAGCAAAACCCTCTCCTGCTCTTTTTGAGCCCGGGTGATTCGGGAAACAGCAGAGGAAATCCCGGGAAATATCTGGGGGTCACCGAGGTTTTCAGGGGTCGGGTTAAGGAAATTTTCAATTTCAGTCGGGGTAAAACCCCGCTGCTTAAGAATCCTGGCAGCAGGAGGTTCTGTACTTTGGCCTCTGGGGTTTTTAAACTGCCATCTTTCCTGCATTGTTATCCTCTATCCTTTATAAGTAGATTTTAAATTAAAGCTTATTTAAATTTCCTTGCTGCTATTATAATGCTGGTTAATTGACTTTCCTGGCTGAACATTATTGTCAGGACTGAAAGAGATAATGCATTTGACAACAACTTTTTTTCTGCAGCTGCCTGAAAAACATGTAATTTTATAAAAGCCTAAATAAACCTGGTATTTTAAGAGTTGCAGTTTTTATAGATA
>PWFW01000269.1 GCA_003554225.1 Halanaerobiaceae bacterium
AATAGAGCGATATAAAGCACAGGGCGCAACCCCCGCAGCAGAGAACGCCGCCAACGCTCGATAGTTTATTCTGACCATTCTATGGGGTGGCAAACAGAATATAATCCTATGAACCAGCCGCCGGAGTCTCTTACCTATGCTAAAAACTGTTATTTCACAGAAGATGGGGCTATGGCCAAAAGGCAAGGATATAACACGGTTTTTGAAAGAGGATACAGCGGTTTTGATTGTAAAAATGTTATAGACTACCGGGGATTGGAAGGAAGCCAACACTGGCTACTCCAACTGGATTACGTTTTATTTAAACAGGAAAACCAAAAATACTATCACTGTTTGGAATGTGAAGAAACATTTGAAAGCGAAACGATAGAAGGAGAGGGGTTAGAGTATTGTCCTGAATGTGAGGTGGACATAAATCCTGAAACATTTGATATAGAAAGAAAAGAGGAAATGATAAGCCAGGCTCGCCTTCCAACCAACCGGAGGTTGGGCCACACCCAATACGACGGAACTCTTATTTTGGGAAATGATAATTTATGCCCCAGAAAATACTTTTATCTCCAATCTCCGCGGTTTGTTTTCAACCCCGAAGAAAATGTTATTGAAGATGAAGATTCTGATTTGCCAGCCAGAACACTATTTGTTAGTCTGACGTATCATTCTGCCGATGGTGAGTCTTACCCGTCTGCGCCGGTCCGGTGCGATTTATCCGCGAGAGAAAGACTAAAAATTCCCGCGCCAGTCCAAATCAAGGGGGCTTTGAACTGGAGTGTTTATGTTAGCGTACTGCGGCCCGAAAGAAACCTGCAAGCGGAAAAACTTGATTTTGAAGAAGATTGGATTGAACCGTTAGAGGGGATAAACGATACGAAGGCAAGAGATTATCCAACTGAAAATACAGCGTTTGCTTATGAACGCCTGGGGGGGAGCGGGGAATACAAGACTCAACAACCCCCGCAAGCTGATATATGGCACACACATAATGACAGGGTGTTTGCTGGGGCGGTAAACGGAGAAAAAATGGCCCTTTATTATTCAGCCCTTGAAAACGAAGATTTTTGGTTTGACAAGTCCTGGACGGATGAAGAAATGAATACATACGTGGGGAACCCGGACGGACCAGGGATCATCGAATTTGAAAGAGTTATTGGCCGCGGCGGGGAAATAACTGGTTTGGAAAGCGTCGAGGACAAGCTAATAGTATTCTTTGAAGAAGCAGTTGTTGCTGTGTTTTTCCCGGAGGATCATACGCAGCTTGAAGTGGTCCAAGTTATGGATGGCGTTGGTTGTGTTTCCCCTTGGTCCGTTAAAAGCGTGGCTGGTGAGGTTTTTTGGCTATCTCCGCGCGGCGTTGAGGCTCTTTCGCGTCATTTCGGCCAGGAAGATGTTTTGTTTGAGAGAGACAACCCATCTTCTCAAATTAACAGCACAATTTCCAAGGATATAGCCAGGGTTTTAGAAAAGAATATGGAAGAAGGTATTGATGTCACCCATTATCCGCAAGCAAACTGGCTAATATGGAACATTCCCCAGCAGGGCAGCAGGCGGGGAGTAACAAGATCCAGACAGTATGTTTACAATTTGAACTGGAACACCTGGAGCTTTTTTGAAGAAATGGATGTAAATTGTTTGGAATGTAGGAACGACGGACAGATGTATGGGGGAGTGCAGGGAAACGCAATAGAAATGATGGACGGCACATACGACGATGACGGCGAAAAAATAAATATGATAGTTTCAACACCTTGGCTTATGTTGCGAACGCCGGACCTCAACAAAAAAATGAAATTCTTATTTTTTCCGGCTATTTCTCAAAACCCAACCGAGGTAAAAGTTAGACACGCTTTTGACTATGACACAAAACAGTTGAAGCCTTCTGCAAATGAAACCACGGTAGACGCTCCTGGCGTAGACTATTGGGACGAATCAGAGTGGGATCACGCCATTTGGTCTGACCGCACACAAGCTTTGTCCAAGGTTCCCATCAGGGGCCGGGGAACGAGCGTTAGATTTACTTTTGATGAATCGTCAACAACCGAATTTATCTTGCCGTGGTTCAGGGTTGATTTTGTTATTGGCGGCAAAAGACATACAACAGAAAAAATGGAGTATGGGCCGCAGGCAATATTTGATTATGAAACAGAAATATTTTCAAATTTTGGCGGAGCTTATACAATAGTACGTTTTGAAGATGAATCAATGAAACGTGCTGGACACATTGTTGATTGGGATTGGGATTTTGGAGATGGATTTACTTCTGATCTACGACACCCGACTCATATATACGAGAAGGTGATTGGAGAATGAACATTGACACTGATGAAAGAAGCAGATTAGAAGATATTGGATTGACCGAAAAACAAATACAGGGGATCAGCAAGTTTTGGCGGGGGATAGCAGAAGGTTGGGATTATGAAGAAATTGCTATGGAAATTGGTATTTCACCAAAAACACTTTGGCGGTGGAGACAGCAAGATAAATTTTGGGACGGGATAAAACACATCTACGATCAATCGCTTATGGAGCTGCTCCCCAAAGTAGTGGATAATTTCAGCCAGCAGTTAGACAAAAACAACAAAACATCCGTTGAAGTTGCGAAACAAATACTCCGCGCTACTGGCCTTGCTGATCGAGACAATGCGCGGGATGATACGCCAGAACCGTTAAAGATTATTAAACCAGACCCCCAGGAGGAAGAAGCAAATGCCTGACCGAATACTTACCCCCAGCGATTATTTTAACCCCACAGAGGACTCCGAGGCGCAACGAGCTATAAACAGTGAGAAAATGGAGGAAGTTCTTTATGATATAATACACGCCATAAACCACGAGTTACAACGCGCCGCGGAAGAAACAGAGCCGCACGAATGGGACCTTGGTGGAGAAAACCTTATTAATGTTTACCGGATTATGGGTTCCAGTATTGAAGAAAGACCATCCTGGGAAATGCGCTGGAATGACACGGACAATTTGCTTGAGTTTTGCTACAATAACGGAACGGCGGAGAATCCCCATTGGGTTGTTCACTTTGCTATGGGGCTTACAAGCGCAGGGCGGTTGGTATTCAAGGACTCTGCGGGTATAGTTTTTAACACAGGCGATGAACACGACGGCAAACAAATTAGACCTATTGACTTTAACGAAAACGGTGAGGTTGTCTTTAAACAGCCTGGTAGAGACGCCGAATTTGATAAGCTCGAACTGAAAGAACTGGATGTAGATGAGATAGAAGCGGACAATATAGAAGCGGACAATATAGAAGCGGACAATATAGAAGCGGACAATATAGAAGCGGACGAGGGTGAGTTTGTTACAATAAGCGCAAACAACCTTGACGTGGACGAAGTGGACAGCGGCGATGTTCTTAATTCCGGCGGAGATACCTGGGAAGGCAATTTCGACGCGAACGGGAACCGCCTAACAGGTCTGCCGGAACCACAATCGGACACCGAACCCGTGAGAAAGAGCGACCTTGGAGGAACTACGGAGATTGTGTGGATTAGTCCTTATACTATAGTCAACAGCAGTTCTGCTTCGTGGGGGCCATTCGCTCACGCGCTCGGCGGACAGCTGCCGACTGGCGTTAGAACAGTTATTATCAACGCAGCTACCACTTA
>PWFW01000024.1 GCA_003554225.1 Halanaerobiaceae bacterium
AAATATATATTCCGGTGAGCTGGAGCAAACAGCAGAAATTATGTTATCCAGCAGTATTTCTGAAAGGATTTTTAATTATATTGAAAACCTGGAAAGAGCTCAGGATGATTTTTACAGCATTGAAGAAGAAATTCAGGAAATGGAAGAGGCCCGAATTATCAGCACTGCCTTTACCCCGGGCTCACCCACAGCCCCCAATCGAACCCTAAACATGGCTATCGCTGCAGTTCTGGCTCTAATGCTGGGAGTATTTGGGGTATTCTTTAGAGAGTTTCTCAGGGAAGAATAATTGCACCGCCTTTCTCAAGAATTATCCGGCAAAATTTAACCGGAAGACCCGAAACATCAGCAGTGATATTATTACAACTATGGTGATATTTTAATTCACTATATCGTAATAATAATTAGCTTGAAGTAATATTTGGGGAGGGGGTAGGGGAAATGAGTAAATTAGATTACTGTCAGAGCTGTGGGATGCCGCTGGCCGGGGCTGATGACCTCTTAGGAACAAATGCCGATCAATCACTCAACCGGGACTACTGTAAAATGTGTTATGATAATGGCTCTTTCACAGGAGATATTACTCTGGAGGAAATGATTGAAATCTGTGTTCCTCATGTAGTCGAAGCCAACAAAGATATGACTGAAAATGAAGCCCGCTCTATGCTGCAGGAATTTTTGCCTACATTGAAACGCTGGAAATAAAATAAAAACTTATTTAAAAACATCTTAAATAGTCTTTAATACCTCTTTAAAACATCATAAAAACCAAATAATCAAGTAAAAGCCCGCTCCGGGAACTTCCCGGGCGGGCTTTAAAGTTGTCTGATAGGTTCGACAGATCCCCACAGGCTCAAATAATTTAAATAATTTTCTAGCATTCTATCGTCTGCTAGCCATTGCCTGCCAGAGCATTAATCTTATAATCAAAAGCTGTAGGACAGCCCTGCTCCAATTTCAATCCCATTTAAATCAAAATTTTCATCCTCCACTGTTAAATCTAAAATCCGATAGCCAATATCTCCTCTAATACTTAAATCTTCCATTATTTCCTGCTCTATTTCAGCGCCAATTCTAAAACCAAAACCTCCATCAAAATCCTCTCTTTCAGAAAACTCGTCCACAACTTCACCGTCCTCAGTCACCTGAAATTCAATATCAAGTCCGCCGAAATAATAGCCAGCCCCTGCTTTTAATTTAATAGCAGGAACCTCTTCTTCCTCAATCATGCTTGATATATCATAGACAAAATTGCCTCTTATAGCATTTACCACCATTTTAAAATCAATATTAGCCTGAAAAACCTGCTGCGGTATAGGCTCATCATTGTTAAGTTCTTCAGAAAAGCTCTCACTATCTGATGTTGAAAAACGAACATATTCTGCTGAGGCGCTAATTTCTGGAGTAATATTTACCTCTCCTCCAATTCCAAAACCCAGAGCAGATGACAAATCAATATTAAAAGTTTCTCCATTAATATCCTCTGAGATCACCAGATCATCATCAGCAAAGGTTGTGTAAATAAAGTTGCCATAAAGATCAAACTCTGGCTCAATATTTTCTAACGCCTGAACCTCCTCTCCCAGCCCTGGGGCAAATAATAAACTTAAAACAACACCAATAATCAGCAGTTTTTTCATATGTATCCCTCCTCGGTTTTTATTGATTCTTTTAAATAAAAATTTGACCACTACATCTTCTGCCCCTAATCTTCTGCCCCTTAACTTTTGCTTCTAAGTCTTTTGCTGATGTATCAATATATATATTCTCCAAAACTTAATTTTCTCCTTCAATTTTTCATTATTTCTAATTAATTAAATATTATTAATAAAATATTATCTTTCTCAATTCCTTCTAATTGCTTTAGTCCAGGGAAAATTTCCCTTTAACCAGGATTTTTATAACTAAATAAAGAATAATATATTTAGACTTAAATTTAACTGAATTATCGCAAAGCTGGATGTAAATTTAATTTAACTGGAGGTTGAAATTATGCAGCTGAAAGACAGACCCTGGATGGTTTATTTTATCTTCCTGCTGGCTCTTTTAGGCTCATTTTATCTTTTTATCTTCACAGAGGGGTTTCTGGGAGATATAATGATCGAGCTGATTGGTGCGGTGATCTTCATTTTGATTATTGATCAGCTTCTTATAAAATCTCAAAGAAAACGATGGAAAATGGTTAAACACGAAATTGAACACATTCTTTCCCGAACCTTAAATAGCCTGCGGGATGACATCTTAATCAATATGTTTGATTTTAAGCCCAGTATTTCATCCGGTACAGCTAATCTGGAGCAGCTGGAAAATTCAGTCCGGGAGCAGAAAACCAGTCGTCTTCAGGAGCTTTACGAGCTGGAATCAGACCGGATCTTTGAAATGATAAAGAATAATTATCTGGACAGAGAATATGAGGATCTGTTTCTGGAAAAGGCCGAAGACCTCTGGAGAATTCTCAATACCAAATATATTGAACATTTAAATCCAGAAGAAGTCAAGCTTTTTCTTGCCCTCCACCTGCATCTCAGGGATCTTCATGGCGGATTAAAAACCTATCTGAGAGGCCAGCAGGAAAGCAGCAAAAAGTCATACTATCAGCAGAAAGGTGAGCGGAGCATTGTTCATAACACCCGGGAAATTATAGAAAATCTAATAGAGCTGCGCAAGATGGGTTATCAGCCTTCCAGTCTCTATATTGAGGAAGAGCACGAAGCATCATAAACAGGAGATTATTGGCTGGTTTGCCGAAAGAAAGGCACAACACAGAGAAAAGTACAGCAGGAGAAAAGTTTATTGTAAAGTTTATTGCGAGGAAAATTATATAACCAGGAAAAAAGCACGGAGAAAAGCAGATTAAATAGTTCTAAATCCAGAATTAACAGCTAAAAAACAAAGTCGGAAAATGCCTGGCGGGCATTGCTAAAATAGCGCAGGGCCTGAAAAGTCCGCCCCTCTTCATAGTAAGTATAACCCAGCAGAAAGTAGGTGTAATCTTCCTTCTCGATTTCAAGATTATCATACAGCAGCTCCCGGGCCCTTTCCAGCTCACCCTTTTCTAAATAGGCTGCAGCCTGAAAGTTTCTGGCCCAGATATTATCCTCATCCTGTTCAATAATTTCCTCAAATATCTCAACAGCCCGGGAATAATCTTCTAAAATAATATAATAATAAGCCTCGTGATTTAGCAGAAGAAGTTCATCAAAATCTTCCGGATTATCTGCAATTATAGGTTCAATCACCTCAGCAAATTCCTGACTATCAACCTCATCACTAAAATGGTTTAATTTTTCATCGGTTTCTTTGATCTGACCGAGGTTGGCCATGGTGAGCGCAAGATAGTAATTTGCAGCTATTGATTCAGGCTCCTCTTCTACGGCCTGCCGGGCTTTTTCCTGCTCTGTCTGCCAGAAAGACTCGCTGTAGGCCCGGACTGAACTAACAAAGGAACCAGCTGGAATAACTGTAAACACCAGGAGAACAACAAGCATGAGAAAACCTGCCCCTCTCTGCCGGTCTGTACTAATTCTGCTTAGTTTATCTCCTATGTAGTATAAAAAAACATTAAGCAAATCAGTCATAGGATTATCTCCTGCTCCCTCCTGAAGATCATACT
>PWFW01000121.1 GCA_003554225.1 Halanaerobiaceae bacterium
CCCCTGGGCAAATTATGCTGTACTGGCTCTGGCTCTGGCCTATATGCAGTTCCGTCATGACAAACCGGGACAGATCAGCAGTGTCTTCATACCTCTGCTGGGTGAGGAAAAAGCCCGGGGAACGATTGGCAAAGCTATTGATATTCTCGCTATTTTTGCCACTGTAGCCGGTGTGGCTACCTCGCTGGGGCTGGCAACGATGCAGTTGACCAGCGGTTTTAACTTTCTCTTCGGTACCCCGGAAACTGATGTGGTTCGTTTGATCATAATCGGGGTTATCACGATGCTCTTTATGATTTCAGCTATTACCGGGGTAGATCGAGGCATCAAGTATCTTTCCAATGCGAATATTTCTCTGGCTACCATAATTATGGTTCTCTGTCTCATCGTCGGCCCCACACTTTTAATAATTAACAATTTTACCAATGCTCTGGGAGGTTATTTCAGCTCTCTGGTCCGGGATAGCTTGAGAATTGGGGATGATCCCTGGTACGGAGCCTGGACCATCTTCTACTGGGCCTGGTGGATAGCCTGGGCCCCCTTTGTGGCTACTTTTATTGCCAGGATTTCCCGGGGACGTACCATCAAAGAATTTGTTGGAGGTGTGCTCTTTGCTCCCACCCTGGCTTCCTTTGTCTGGTTTTCCATCATGGGAACTATGGGTATAAACTTAGGAGAAGAGGTTGCCAGTGAGGCTATTGCTGTCACCGAGACTGCTTTTTTTGTGGTGATGCAGAATTATCCAGTCGGTCAACTGATTTCCATCATAGCAGTTATTCTACTGACTACATTTTTTATTACCTCGGCGGATTCAGCCACCTTTGTCCTGGGAATGATGTCTGATCGGGGTAATATCAATCCCTCAGTCAGACGTAAGATTATCTGGGGATTAATTCAGACCGGACTGGCGATTGCTCTTATGCTTTCCGGCGGCCTGGAAATGCTGCAGACAGGTTCAATTGTGGCTGCCTTTCCCTTTGCTCTAGTAATGCTGCTGGCGATGGTCTCTCTGGCAAAATCTTTAAGAGCTGAGGTAGAATCAGAGGATGAAATGCTTCCTGATATCGATAAAGAGGTGCTGGAAGAGGCTGTCGGGAAATAAATCCTGTAAACAAAAAGCTGCCCCCTGCCGGGGGCAGCGTATTAATGAATTGTTGAAAGAAACAGGTATTCTCACTGCTGCTCAAAGGTTATAATCAATTATCTTTGATAAAAATATTCAAAGCCAGGAATTTTTAGTTAACTAACCGGTGCTTTTTCCTGGATGTCACGCTGATCCCGGTTATCACTTTCCACTGCATTATAAAAAATCTTTCTGATATGCTTCATGGTGCGTTCGGTGGCTTCCTCAGGCTCACATTTAATTCTTTTGTTGATAATCAGCGAAAGCATGCCGTGATAAACCAGGCGGATCTCTTCATCTATTTCTGAAGCTGTTTCCTGGGAGAAAAAACCGGCTTCCAGAACAGGTTCCATGGAGATGGAAGTACGGCGGGAGAGTCTGGTTTCAACCAGCATTGGGATTAACTCTTCCGGCGGGCTGCCAAGGTCTTCAGGGTAAAGCTGATAGTAATTCTTTAGCAGTGTACCGGGTCGACCACCGATGTCATCAGCAAAGATGGCGTAAAATATTTTTGGTTTGCGGAAGGAATGGAGGCAGAAACACTCCCACATCAGAATCAATTTTTCCAGCTCATTTTCACCCCGGGCAATATAGTCCGGCATTTCCTGGACATAATCTTTAAGAAATTTGGTGGCAGCAAAGAAAATAAGCTGATTACAGTTATCAAAGTAGTTATAGATGGTGGCGCTGTTATAACCGGCTATTTTTGCTACTTTTCTAATCGTTACACTTTCAATGTCCTCTTCTTCAATAATCTGAGAGGCAGCATCAATAAAGACCTTGATGGTCCGGATTTTTTTAATATCCTTCTGGTCAAATTCAATCATAAAATTACCCTCTCCTATAAATATTATAATTGCAGAAACTTGTTAAAAATGACGCAAAACAAAGCAAAACAAAAAAGTCTTTAGCGAAAGCATCGTGAAAATTCATTTTAAGAATACAATAAATTATGATAAAATGCAAGTATAACGGGCAGATTTCGGGCATTTTGCTGCTGAAGTCATCAGCCATAAAAGTGCTATAAACCTTGAAATAACAGGAAATACAGACTTTAATAAACTTTTTAGTTAATATAATCATATTTAAAATATCCCAGGACGATTAATTAGAAAAAAATTTCACTAAAGGAGCTGGTTTTCATGTCAGAAGTATATGACGTTATGATAATTGGAGGCGGGCCGGCTGGACTTTCCTGTGCTATTTATGCTTCCCGCTCTAAATTGAACACCCTGGTGCTGGAGTCAAACCGCAAGCTTGGTGGCCAGGTGGCAAACTATCACGAACTGGAAAACTATCCCGGAGTGCTGGATACCACAGCTCCCGAACTGGTGGAGAGCTTAGAAGAACATGCCAGAAAATTCGGGACAGAGTTTGCCCGGGGCGAGGTTGAGAAGCTGGATCACGAAGGATTTATTAAAACTGTCAGGACTAAAAAGGGCGAGGAGTACCGGGCAAAAAGCATTGTCATTGGTACCGGCGCCGAGCCCCGCAAGCTGGGAGTTAAGGGTGAAGATGAATTTCGAGGCAAGTGAGTTTCCTACTGTGCCACCTGCGATGCTGACTTCTATGTAGATCTTGATGTGGTTGTGGTGGGAAATGGTAATTCTGCCATCGAAGAAGCGATTTATCTCACCAAGTTTGCCCGGAGAGTTACCATAATTGTCATCCATGAAGAGGGCAAGATGGATGCCGAGAAACTCTTCCAGGAAAGGGCCTATGCCAATGATAAAATAGATTTCATCTGGAACTCCACACTCGAGGAAGTTAAGGGTGATGGTATTGTCGATACTGCTGTTTTGAAAAATGTAAAGACCGGCGAGCTGACGGAGTTTAACTGTGACGGCATCTTTATTTTTGTAGGCCGGGTGCCCAGCACAGATTTTCTTGAGGAGACTGAAGTGGAATTGAACGAACAGGGTTATATTAAGACCAATGAAGAGATGGAGACCAGTGTTCAGGGAGTTTACGCAGCCGGAGATGTCAGAGAAAAGCCGGTACGTCAGGTGATAACCGCGGCCGGTGATGGAGCGACAGCAGCAGTCATGGCGCAGAGCTATCTGGAGGCCGAGGAGCACTGGCGGGAAAATGTTCTCCAGACCGATAAGCAGGTAGTGGTAGCCTTCTGGAATCCCACTCACAGCAAAAGCCTCGACACCCTGCAGACTATTGAAAAGCTGGGGGTAGAGCAGGATGACAGCAAAAAACTGGTTAAAATTGATACCTATCGCAACCGGTTGATCACAGAAAGATACAGCGTCAGCGATATTCCCACAATTCTGGTTATTGAAAATGGAGAGGTTATAGAGAGACTGGAACAGCCGGAAAGTCAGGATCTGGAGAAGATATTATAAGCTGTTATATTGTAAATCCTCTGTCAGGATATATTTCCGGCAGAATATTCTTTGCAAAAGACAGTTTTAGTTAATCTCCGGGCGCTAATTTATTTCTCG
>PWFW01000186.1 GCA_003554225.1 Halanaerobiaceae bacterium
AAGCCAAAGCGAGCCTTGAGGCTGCCGAACAGGCCGCCGAACAGGCCCGCATCGCGTATGAATCCGCAGTGTCCGAGGGCCGCATGGAGCTCGCCCAGCAGGCGCAGAGCGCCGCCCACAAGGCCGATGCCGACGTTGCCCGGTGGCGTGATCGTCTAAAGGTTCTGGAGGCTGCCAGAGCGGCCAGTGAGGCCGAGGCATTGGAGCGCAAAGCTACCAGGGCAGAGCGCGAGGCGAACAAGGCCGCCGCTGCTGAACTGCAGCTGGCTCCCGAGATTGCCGAGGCAACCCAGACGCTGGAGAGCCTGGTCGCCAAGGTGGAAGAATCATCGGCTGATTCTTTCCGGGCCGCCATGGCCGCGAACGCTGCCGCCGACGCTGCCGGGATCGAGCGCCCGCGTCTGTCCCGCCAGCCGCTCAAGGCCGACGCCGCCGCCCTCCTTAGGCAGGCCCAGCGGTTGGGCCGTGCACTGGATGCCCAGCATCGCAGCGTTCTGTCCACCAGCGAGAGCCGCCGCAAGGCGGGATGATCGGGGCCGGGCGGTGCGTGCGTGACTGCCCGAATACGTCACGGCCCGCCGGTGCCGTGCCCGAAAAAACCGGTAGCGCCCGTGGCTAATAGCTGCGGGCGTTTTTTTGTCTGGGAGGATGATATGCCGCGTTTTGAACCGTACTGCACGCTGGAACAAGTCGCCATTCAGCTAGGCGTCACTCGCCAGCGAGTAGAGCAGATCGAAAAGGAAGCCCTCCGCAAGGTTCGGGCCGCCCTTGAAGCGAAGGGCTACAGCATCGAGGACATTGAGCCTGAGCCGCGAACCACCCGAGTGAGAGGTGACTACACCAGGTGACCCACCAGCGCCTGTCATGCCGTTGTTAGGCCGGTTGTTGGGTAAATAAAAAAGGCGCCCGTAAGCGCCTGATTTATAGGGTGTATTGGTGGAGACGGCGTCCCTGTCTGAACCGTAGCAGTCTGTAGCAGATAATAGTCTAAGGCACTGACATAGCGGGACTTCCCCTCCACACCCTTGTTTTTTCCTGTCGCATTAAGTAGCCTCCAATTGAATTTTCTTTGTTGGGTAGTTTGCACGGTCGCCGAGTTCTGCTTCCGCATCTGACAGCATCCGGCGCTATCCCGCATTCCTGCGCGGAGTTCGATTCCCGCACCGATTCAGGAGGCCACCATGCCGAGGAAAGCGAAGGAACTCACATCAACCGAGGTGCGCCGACTAACAAAGCGCCCTGGCCTGCATCCGGTGGGCGGTGTCTCCGGGTTGTTGCTTCAAGTCACCGCCAGCGGTGCCACGTCCTGGATATTGCGCTACACCACCGGCGAGATGCGCAGGAGCAGCACGGGCAAGCCCTACGCCGTCCGGCATGATATGGGTCTCGGCCCGTTCCCCGAGGTGACGTTGGCGCAGGCCCGCGAGGATGCCCGCAAGAAAAAGCGCAAGATTCGGGAGGGTATCGACCCGGTGGCCGAGCGCAAGGCGGCCAAGGATGCCACACGCGCCGCCAAGGCCAAGCGCCGCACCTTCGAGCAGGTGGCGCGTGAATGTCATGCAGTCAAAGCCCGAGACTTCCGGTCCGAAAAACACCGCGCGGACTGGATCAACAGTCTGGAGATGCACGCCTTTCCGGACCTGGGTTCGATTCCCGTGGGCGACATCGAATTGCCGCATGTAAAAACCACCCTGGATCGTATCTGGACGACCAAGACGGAAACGGCGATGCGCGTACGCGGGCGGATTGAATCTGCCCTGACGTTCGCCACGGTGTCCGGCTACAGACGCGGCGAAAACCCGGCCCGATGGGAGGGCAATCTCAAGGAGGTAATGCCGAACCCGTCGAAGGGGCGCAAGGTGCGCCACCACCGGGCGCTACCGTGGCAGGAAGTGCCAGAGTTCATGAAGGCGCTGCGCAAGCGCGAGGGCATGGGTGCCCGCGCCCTGGAGTTCATCATCTATACTGCCGCCCGCTCCGGCGAGGTGCGAGCGGCGAAATGGGATGAAATCGACCTGAGCGCCCGTGTCTGGACGATCCCGGCAGAAAGGATGAAGGCAGGCAAGGCGCACCGAGTGCCGCTGTCCGATGATGCTATGGCGCTGCTGGAGTCCCTGCCCCGGTTCGAGGGCTGCGACTATGTATTGCCCAGCACCCGAGGGAGGATGCTGTCGGATATGAGTATCAGCGCCGTCTGTAAGCGCATGGAGGTAGACGCCACCCCGCACGGTTTCCGTTCATCGTTCAAGGATTGGGCCCGCGCCCGGACCAGCTACGCGGATGAAGTGTCGGAACTAGCCCTGGCGCACGTTAACAGCGACGCGACACGCGCAGCCTATGCCCGCGACGAGTTATTGCCCAGGCGCGCCCGCCTGATGGCCGATTGGGCGCGATTCTTGAATCAACCCACCACCACCGGAGAAGTGGTGCCGATCCGCGAGCACGAAGCCTAGACCCCGTATGTAGTGGTTGCACGCAGTAGCACCACAATATATTGTGTCTTATGTGTCTTTAAGACACAAAAAACCTTGCCCCAGGGCGGCAACCCCGGAGCAAGGCACGCTTTTTCGACGTTTCGCACCGCTGGGCGGCGATGCGGGCGGGCGGCAACCCGGCCCCGCATGTTTGTAGCATAGGGAGCGCATAGCACCCCTGTCAACACAAAGTTGACGCCCTCGGTGCCTCATCTGAGGTACTGGCATGACAACCAACAATCGTTTCCTTTCCGACAAGCATCTTGCCGAGCGCTTCGGCGTCCACCGGACCACCGTCTGGCGCTGGGCTGAAGTCGGCGATTTCCCAAAGCCTGTCAAACTTGGCCCCGGCTGCACCCGCTGGCGCATGGCTGATGTTGAAGCCTGGGAAGCTGGGCGAGCGGGGGAGGCGGGCTGAAATGCGCCAGAAAGGAAACAGCCCCGCTGGGAACAGGGCCATGAATGATGACAGCGCAAATAATACGCCCGCGCCCGCCGCGCGACAAGACTACGCCCATGCCATCGAGAACGTGGCCCGCGAGCTATTCGGTGAACCCAATGCCGGATTATCCAGCCGAACGAATCTGCGGTTCGGATCGAAGGGCAGTTTATCCGTCGATACTGAGCAGGGTATTTGGCATGACCATGAGGCAGGAGAGGGCGGCGGGGGCCTGGACCTTGTCAGGCATGGGGACGCTGCTACCGACCACCGCAGCGCCGCCGAATGGATGGCCCGTCACGGGCTGATCGCTGGCCGTGACGCGCCACCACCACCGGCGAAAACCGCCCCGCCGGATAAACATCACACCATGGGCACCCCAGCGGCCCGCTGGACCTACACCGACCCACAAGGCCGCCCGGTGCTGGCCGTCTACCGATTCGAGACTGATGACGGCAAGACGATCCGGCAAGCCACCCCGAGCGCGGACGGTTGGAAATGGAAAGGGTTGCCGAAGGGTACGCCGCGCCCGTTGTACGGGCTGGACGCGCTGCAAAACGATGGGGCGGCGGTAATCATCACGGAGGGCGAGAAAGCCCGCGACAGCGCCGCGCAGGCCGTCCCTGATGCTTTCGTGACCTGCTGGCCCGGCG
>PWFW01000266.1 GCA_003554225.1 Halanaerobiaceae bacterium
AGGTTTGCTGCTGCTGTCTTTTTTTAAATCCTCCCGGAAAACCCTGATTGCTCTGAAAATGAGTTTGCAGAAAGGAGCAAATCTGATGCCCTGGATGATAGGGATTATTGTTTTGATCGGCGTGATGTTAAGTTTTGTACCGGAGCAGACAGTGGAAAGGTATCTGGGAGGAGAGATGACATTAATTCAGGTAGGGGGAGCGGCGCTTCTGGGAACTATTACCATGATTCCCAGTCTGATTGCTGTTCCTCTGGCCGGTTCGCTGATTGAAGCTGGCGCATCTTATACCACCATTGCTGCTTTTTTAACCACCCTTATTATGGTGGGTTTTGTTACCCTGCCGCTGGAAATCAAGGAACTGGGAATAAAGATTACCTTCTGGAGAAATCTGCTGGCCTTTGTTTTTGCAATTATAATTGCCGGGATGATAGGGGTTTTAATGTGAGCCTGGATAAACTGGAGGATTAAATCATGACAGTCAGAGATTTTATCAGGCTATTTAAGAAAATGATTTTTGTCATTATAGCTACAGCAGTGCTGATATTTTTTCTGGGCTATTTTTTTCCAGATGAGCAGGCGATGAGTCTGGCTATAATGAAGGAATACAGCCTTGAAGTAATTTTAGTCTTTCCTGCTGTGCTGGTTTTGATGGGCCTGGCTGATATCTGGATACCCCGGGAGATGGTGCGGAGGCATTTTGGAGACACTGCTGGTTTCCGGGGCCTGCTTCTTTCGGTTTTTCTGGGCACTTTACCTGCCGGACCGCTTTTTATTGCCTTTCCTCTTGCCGGAAAAATGTTGCGAAAAGGAGCCCGGGTGGCCAATGTGGTAGCCTTTATGGGAGCCTGGGCATCACTTAAAATGTCAGAAATCGGGATGGAAATATATTTTCTGGGGGTTAAATTTGCATTTCTGCGGGTAGCGCTTACCCTGATTGCAGTGCTGGGCATAGCATTGATTACCGAGAAAATGCTCACGGTGACCGGGAAGGGATTAACTAAAGAATCAATCTAAATAATCTCTGACCCTGAGAACAGCTTTAGCTCCTTCAGCAGCAGCGACCACAATCTGTTTATCCCTGACATCAGTAACATCACCGGCTGCCCAGATTCTTTCCTGGCTGGTCTCGTTTTTTTCGTTTATAATTATTTCTCCCCGGGAATTTAATTTCAGCAAATCATCAAGAAATTCGGTGTTGGGTATCAGGCCAATATTCACAAAGACAGCTGAAACTGAGAGATCCTCAATATTACCGGTGGTACGATCTTTGAGTTTCAGGCCGGTTAACCGGTTCTGTCCCAGTAATTTTTCGACATTGCTTTGAAAATAAAGTTTGATATTTTGATTGTTTTTAACTTTTTTAATCAGAACTTTTTCGCCCTTTAAACTATCATGAATATCAATCAGCTTAACCTGGCAGTCCAGTTTGGCCAGTTCAAGAGCGGCTTCCATTCCGGAATTGCCTCCACCAACAACCGCTACCGGCTTACCAGCATATTTAAATCCATCACAGGATACACAATAATGCAGGCCCTTTTCAGCAAATTTTTGCTCGCCCTGGACATTTAAACTGCGGTACCTGCTGCCGGTGGCTATAATAACAGTTTTAGTCCGGACTGTTTTGTTTTCTTTAAGGTGGATTAAAAGATTTTCAGCAGTACCCTGTTCCAGGCCGACCACCTCTTCCCCCAGCCTGATAGGAATATCATAATTTAAAATCTGTTCCCAGAAAGCCCGCAGCAGCACAGCACCATCGATGCTTTTTGCTCCGGGATAGTTCTCCACCCGGCCTGCTCCCAGCATCTGCCCTCCCATATCTCTGCCGAGCAGAAGCAAATCAACTCCGCTTCGGGCTCCATAAAGAGCGGCATTGATTCCAGCCGGTCCTGCTCCCAGAACTACCAGATCCCATTCTTTATTGAGAAATGATGATTCATCTCCTAGCATATCATCCAGCTCACCTGACTTGGTGTAAGCCACCAGATCATCATAATCTCCTATATATCTATCATTAATAAATATCTGAGGAGTGGTTTCGGCACCAGAAGTTCGGTTGAGCATCTCCTGATAAACTTCAGGCTGACTGACATCGTGTTCAATATATGAATGATCTCGACTTTTAAATATTGCCCTGACCCTCATACTGAAGGGCCTGTCTGGCAGAAGATAAATTTCTATTTTAGGTTGATTATTAGCACCTTTCTTTGATTTCATAGCGGATAATCATCCTCCTCTACACCAATAAAGTATATCATATTAGTAGGTTATATTCCAGTAAATTTTGGACATATCTTCAAGGTATGCTTTGCACATTCTTTTCATATTATTTGCAAGCTTTATTGCAGAATTTTCCCCGGATCAAGGGGGACTTCCTTTTTGTTTGAAAACATTCTTATAAATGGATTGATAGTAAGGAAAATTTAAGATATGATAAATACAAAGCGCAAATATTGATATTTAAAAAAGCATGGGTTAGGGCGAAAGGCTGATAGGTAATCAAGATAGTGGCAGAAGATCCAGGAAAAGACCTACGAAAGGATCGGCAGTGAGCAAGAAGCTGTCATTTATGAAGAGGGATAAATCTTCTTGATAAGAAGCAGAAACCTTCATTAAAGGAAATGTCAAAAGTTCTATGAAAGAACACGTTAAGAAGGGGAGGATAAACTATGAGTTATCGCCAGATTGTGGATAAGGTAAATTCTGTAGGTGTGATCGACTGGGACCGGCGCCTTTTTGATGAATTAATTCCTTTGCCGGGGGGAACAAGCTATAACTCCTATCTGATAACAGGCAGCAAATCCAGCGCCCTGATTGATACCGTGGAAAAGGATTTTGCCGATGACCTGCTCAGGAATCTTGAGGAGCTGGGTGTTGACTCACTGGATTATGTTATTGCCAATCATGCTGAACAGGATCATTCTGGTTCTCTTCCTGAAGTGCTGAGAGCCTATCCGGAAACTGAAATTATTACCAGCATTAAGGGCAAAAGCATGCTGACTGACCTGTTAAACATTAAATCAGAGAGGATTACCACAGTTGAAGAGGGACGAGAGATTTCTCTGGGAGATAAGACCCTGAAATTTTTTGAGACCCCCTGGGTCCACTGGCCGGAGACCATGGTTACCTATCTGGAGGAGGATGAGGTGCTCTTCAGCTGTGATTTTTTTGGCTCTCATCTGGCAACCAGCGATCTTTTTGTTCGGGATGAAGCAGAGGTTTACCGGGCGGCCAAGCGGTATTATGCCCAGATAATGATGCCCTTCCGGCGGATCATCAGCAAAAATCTCGATAAAATTAAAGAGATTAAGCCAGCAATAATTGCCCCCAGTCATGGGCCGGTCTATCAGGATCCGGAATTTATTCTGGAAGCCTATGATGAATGGGTTAACGGTCCGGTAAAACCGGAGGTTGTTGTTCCCTACATTTCCATGCACGGCAGCACCGAGGAACTGGTTGATTATTTTGTTGATCGCTTGATCCAGAATGACATTAGGGTTAAACCCTTTAACCTCAGGGAGGTTGAGCTTGGTCAGCTGGCAATGG
>PWFW01000196.1 GCA_003554225.1 Halanaerobiaceae bacterium
GGCAATTTTAATGTTAAAGAGATTGAATTTGGTGAGAAAACAGCTTACCAAAAAGGAAAGTTGACCATCAATAAAACAGAAGCTCTCAATGTTGTTTATGAAGATGATCATATAATTGATGCTGATCTAAAGATCGTTAAGCCGGGAGATCGGGTTCGACTGGTACCTGTTAAGGAAGCCATTGAGCCCCGCTACCGCCAGGGGGGTGGACCGGTTTTTCCTGGAGTTACCGGAGAACTGCTGCAGGCAGGTAAAGGCCAGACTAAGGCGCTCAAGGATATGAGTGTGCTGGTTGTTGGCAAACACTGGGGTGGATTTCAGGATGGATTAATTGATATGGCAGGAGAAGGTGCTAAGTACACTTACTTCTCCCGGCTGAAAAATGTGGTGCTGGTGGCCGATACCGATGAAGAGTTTGAAAAGAGAGAGCAGCAGAAAAAGAATAGAGCTCTGAGGTGGGCTGGAATGAGGCTGGCTGAATATTTGGGCCGGACCGTAAAGGACCTTGAACCGGAAGAGGTTGAGAGGTTTGAACTGCCTCCGATAGCCGATCGGGTTTGTGAACTAGAGGATCTGCCGGGAGTGGTGCTTGTCCTGCAGCCCCAGTCGCAGATGGAAGAGGATGGTTACAATGATTTAAGCTACGGCTGGGATACCAATCACATGCTGCCTACCCTGATGCATCCCAATGAAGTACTTGACGGGGCCATGATATCAGGTAGTTTTATGCCCTGTTCATCCAAATGGTCAACCTATGATTTTCAAAATTTCCCACTGATTAGAAAGCTCTATCAAGAGCATGGTGAGACTCTGAACTTTCTTGGCATTATCATGTCAAACTTAAATGTTTCTCTGGAAGAGAAGGAGCGCAGTGCTCAGTTTGTAGCTCAGATAGCTTCCACTTTAGGAGCCGAAGGAGCCATAGTTGCCGAGGAAGGCTATGGAAATCCCGATGCAGACTATACCGCCTGTCTGGTGGCTCTTGAGGATGCCGGTATCGATACCGTGGGAGTCAGCAATGAAGCAACAGGTAGGGATGGAACTTCCCAGCCTCTGGTTGCCATGGATCCCAAAGCTGATGCCCTGGTCTCCACCGGTAATGTTTCCGAGCTGATTGAACTGCTGCCGATGGAGACAGTCATTGGCGAGCTTGAAGCTCTGGGAAGGGATGGTCTCTCCGGTGGCTGGGAAGATGACGAGGAGCTTGGTCCCTCAGTCCGGGAGGATGGCTCAATTATTATGGAAAATAACGCTATGTTCTGCGGCGATGGAGTTACCGGCTGGTCTACCAAAACAATGAAAGAATTTTAATCAACCTGAGGAGGTGAAAATTGTGGATAAAAAAGCAGTTGTTTATATAAATCAGTTCTTTGGTCAGATTGGAGGAGAGGAAGCTGCCGATCATCCTCCAGAAATTCAGGAGGGAGCTGTTGGAGCAGCTCAGGCTCTGGCTGCCGGGTTTGAAGGAAGGATTAGCCATACTGTGATCTGTGGAGATAACTTCATGTCTTCTAATCAGGAAGAAGCAGTAAGCAGAATCCTGGAGATGCTGGAGGATATTGATTTTGATATCTTCTTTGCCGGACCGGCCTTTCAGGCCGGCAGGTACGGTAACGCCTGCGGCGCGGTAGGCAAGGCAGTTAAAGAGGAGTTTGAGGTTCCGGTTATTTCATCCATGAATGAAGAAAATCCGGGAGTTGATATCTTTAAAAAGGATATCTACATTTTTCCGGGAGGTCGAAGTGGAGCTAAGATGCAGGAAGATGCAGGGAAAATGGCTAGATTTGGCAATAAAATCCTCAAAGAAGAAGGCCCCTTCCCGGCCGATGAAGAGGGATTCTTTAAAAGAGGAATCCGGCATCAGTATTTCCGCCCCGATGAAAAACCTGCTGCTGAGAGGGCGGTAGAAATGCTGCTGAAGAAAATGAAGGGCGAAGAATATACCAGTGAACTGCCCATTCCTGAAGTAGATCGGGTTGAGATTGCCCCGGCTATTAAGGATCTCAGTCAGGTTAAGGTTGCCCTGGTATCTTCCGGCGGTATAGTGCCGATAGATAATCCCGATAGAATTCAGTCTGCTTCAGCAACCCGCTGGGGTAAATACAGCATTTCTGGAATGGATAGACTGGATAATAGATCCAGTCAGGGCTTTAAAACCATTCATGCCGGTTATGATCCGGCTGCAGCTGATGATGATCCCAACCGGGTTGTGCCTGTAGATGCTCTGAGAAAATATGAGTCTGAAGGCAGGATTGGAGAACTCCATGACTATTTTTATGTGACTGTAGGAACCGGTACCACTGTGGGAGAAGCAGCCCGGATGGGCCGGGAAATTGCCCAGGATCTTAAGGATGCCGGTGTTCAGGCAGTTATCTTAACCTCGACCTGAGGAACCTGTACTCGTTGCGGTGCAACGATGGCTAAAGAGATTGAAAGAGCAGGAATTACAATTGTTCAGATGGCTAACCTGGTACCGGTAGCCAAAACTACCGGAGCTAATAGAATTGTTCCCACAATTTCTATTCCCTATCCGCTGGGTGATCCTAAAACACCTGAGGAAGAACAGTGGAAACTGCGCTATTCCCGGGTGGGAGATGCCCTGGACGCCCTGGAGACAGAGATTGAAGATCAGAAAGTTTTCCAGGTCAGCTAAAATTAAACTATAGGTGATCTGCATTGCCCTCTTTGGGGCGCAGATCACCTTTTTTTCAGGATAAATATTATACTGTCCTCTCAGGATAATTATTACACTGGAATTATTAAATGACTGGCAGAAATTCTTTTTCTATTACCTGACATACAACATCAGTGAAAACAGGAAACTTTATAGTTTTATAGTAAAATTGGCGGGAAAACCTCTTTTTGCAGAGAATCTTCATTGAATTTTCTTATAACTGAACCTGACAATCCTATCTATGTTACTGTCGACTGAAATTATAGCAAAATATTTGCAGGAGGGTAAACGGCAATGGAAAAGTCATCAACAAAGAAACGAGGCCAGGAAGTCTTTACAATATCACTTTTAGTTGTTTTCGCTATTGTGGTCTGGGGTATTGTCCTGCCCGATTCTTTCAGCACAGTAGCTAACAGTCTATTTGACTATTTAACCACCAATTTTGGCTGGTTTTACTTAATTACCATGACCCTTTTCATTGTTTTCTGCCTCTGGGCTGCCTTCGGTAAACACGGAAAAATCAAGCTGGGCAAGCCTGAGGAAGAGCCTGAGTTCAGCACCCTGTCCTGGTTTGCCATGCTCTTCAGCGCCGGCATGGGAGTGGGGTTGGTCTTCTGGGGAGTTGCTGAGCCCTTAAATCATTATGTTGCTCCGCTGGCTATGGAAGGCGGGACCGAAGCCGCGGCTGATTTCGCCCTGCAGACCTCCTTCTTTCACTGGGGTCTTCACCCCTGGGCAAATTATGCTGTACTGGCTCTGGCTCTGGCCTATATGCAGTTCCGTCATGACAAACCGGGACAGATCAGCAGTGTCTTCATACCTCTGCTGGGTGAGGAAAAAGCCCGGGGA
>PWFW01000241.1 GCA_003554225.1 Halanaerobiaceae bacterium
GTCGGCGATCGAACGCCGTCCTCGAGGCTGCTGACGGCTGCTGTTCGCCGCCTGGCGTCGTCACTCGAGCCGTCGTGCGCTCGCACGACGCATAATCTGGCTGTCAGCTAGGCGTTCTTTTAATATCCTTCGAGGAGGTCAGTATCGAACGAAGATGACACTATACGGTTACGTGCCGAGACTGCAGACCGGTACCGACACTGTGGACGGACAGGAACGCCGCGTGGCGGGTGAGCGACGATGAGCGACGACGAGTTCCCGGAGCGCGCGGAGACGGTCATCATCGGCGCGGGTATCGTCGGGAACAGCCTGGCGTACCACCTCGCAAAGCAGGGTCGAGAGGACATTCTGCTGATGGATAAGGGGCCGCTGCCGGACCCGGGTGGATCGACGGGACACGCGTCGAACTTCCTCATGCCCGTCGACCACTCGAAGGAGATGACCCACCTCACCCAGCGGAGCATCGAGCAGTACGACGACATGGACACGTTCACGAACAGCGGCGGGATCGAGGTGGCCCGCACCGACGAGCGGATGGCCGAACTCGAGCGCCGCGTCCAGTCCGCGAAGGCGTGGGGCGAGCCCGGCGAGTTACTCTCCGTCGAGGAGATCGAGGAGATGGTGCCGTACGTCAACACCGACATCATCAAAGGCGGCTTCTACAGCCCGGGTGCGGGCACCTGTGACCCGCTGCGGGCCGGCGAAGTGATGCGGGCGCGTGCCGACGACGCGATCGACGGCGGGTTGACCGTCTCGCCGAACACCGAGGTGCTCGACATGCACGTCGAGAACGGCGAGATTCAGGCCGTCGAGACCGACCGTGGCACCGTCGAGGCCGGCGAGGTCGTCATCGCGGCGGGGCTGTGGAGCCCCAAGATCGCCGAGATGGCCGGCGTCGAGATCCCGCTGACGCCCGCGGTCCACCAGATGGTCAGCGTCGGGCCGATCTCCTTCTTCGAGGACTACGAGGGCGAGATCTCCTTCCCTGTGGTGCGGGATATGGACACTCAGATGTACGAACGCCAGCACGGCAACGACCTCGAGGTCGGCTCCTACCAGCACCGGCCGATCCTCTGGGACGTCGACGACGTCCCCTCGATCGAGGAGTCGCCGCTGTCGCCCACCCAGCCGCCGCTGACCGACGACGCGTTCGAACAGTCGATGGAAGACGCCCTGGAGATCGTTCCCGAACTGCTCGACGACCCGCAGGCGGGTGTGCGCCACGAGATCGACGGCCTGCTGTCGGTGACCCCCGACGGCATGCCACTGCTGGGCCCGCTGCAGGACGTCGACGGGCTCTGGTCGTGTGCGGCCGTCTGGATCAAGGAGGCGCCGGCGATCGGCGAGGCCGTCGCCCAGTGGATGACCCGGGGCTGGTCGGAGATCGACCTCCACGGCTCCGACGTCAACCGCTTCTACCAGTACGGCAACTCCGAGGAGTTCGTCAAGAACCGCGCTCACGAGGGCTTCCAGAAGATCTACGGTATCGTCCACCCGGCAGAGCAGTGGCAGAGCTCCCGGCCGCTGCGGACGAGTCCGTTCTACAACCGGCAGGACGACCTCGGTGCCCGCTTCTTCGAAGCCGCCGGCTGGGAGCGCCCGCAGTGGTTCGAGTCCAACGAGGATCTCGTTCGAAAGTACAACGCCGAACTCGACGGCCTGCTCCGGGGCAACGAGTGGGACTCGCGGGGGTGGTCGCCGATCATCCTCGGCGAGCACCTCCACATGCGCGAGCACGTCGGGATGATCGGTGACATGGGCTTCGGGAAGTTCGACTTCGTCGGCTCGGACGTGGTCGACTACCTGGAGACGATGGCCGTCGGTCGGGTCGACGTCGACGTGGGCAAGACCGTCTACACGCCCATTCTCGCGGAGAACGGCGGCTTCGTCTCGGACCTGACGATGGCCCGACTGGGCCCCGACCACTACCGGGTAATCACCGGCGGGGCCGCCGCGGGCGCCGACCGCGCCTGGTTCGGGAGCCACATCCCCGACGACGCCGACGTGACGATGATCGACCGGACCGAGTCGCTGTGTACGCTCGGCGTCTGGGGACCGGACGCCCGCGAGGTCGTCCAGTCCGTCACCGAGGAGGACATGTCTCACGAGGCGTTCCCGCCCTATTCGGCCCAGGAGATCACCGTCGGCGAGGTCGACGCCTGGGCGATGCGACTCTCCTACGTCGGCGAACTTGGCTGGGAGATCTACGCCCCGATGGGCCAGGGGCAACGGCTCTGGGACACTATCGCCGAGGCCGGCGAGGAGTACGACATCCGCCCCGTCGGGATGGGCGTCTACGGCACGACCGGCCGCATGGAGAAAGGCTACCGCCTCCACGGCCACGAACTCGAGCTCGAGTACAACCCCGCCGAGGCCGGATTGACGTTCCACGGCGTCAAGGATGCGGACTTCATCGGAAAGGAGGCCTATGCCGAGGCCATCGAAGAAGAGAACGCCGCGACGCTGTGTACGCTCTCGGTCGACGACCACACGTCCGAGTCCGGCGAACGCCGGTTCATGCTCGGCAACGAGCCGATCCTCGACGAGAGCGGCGAGGTCATCGTCGACGACCACGGCCGGGAGTCCTACGTCACGAGCGCGGGCACCGGACCCAGCGTCGGCAAACACCTGCTGATGGCGTATCTCCCGCCGGAGTACGCCCAGGAGGGCCAGCACCTCCAGGTCGAGTACATGGGCGATCAGTATCCCGTGACCGTCGAGGTCGCCGGGAGCCGCCCGCTGTTCGACCCGGAGAACGAGCGCATCCGGAGCTAGTCGGCTCGCCCTCGACCTCACCGGCCGACGCGTGAGAACGCTCCGATCGGCCCACCGATCGACCCGACGTCGAACGACGGCCGGCCCGAGAACCCATCCGAGAACAGCTCATTCGAGAACCAATCCGCGAACAGCCTACGACCGCCTCGAGAACGCATCCGAGACGACACCCAACCGACCCGTGACAACCCACACCGAACCATGAACGTACTGGCCTGTGTCAAACGAGTGCCGAACACCGGCGCGAAGATCGTACTGACCGACGACAACCAGCGCATCGACGCGAGCAACCTGGGGTTCACCATGAGCCCCCACGAGGAGTGTGCCATCGAGGAGGCCATCCAGCAGGTCGAGGCCCACGGCGGCTCGGCCCACGTCCTCACGCTCGGCCCCGAGGACGCGACCGAACAGCTCCGAACCGGGCTGGCCATGCAGGCCGACGAGGCCACCCTGCTCGAGACCGACGGCGCCGAGTGGGGGCCGCGTGCGACCGCCGACGCGATCGCGAACGCAGTCCGCGAGCTGGCCGACGACGGCACCGAGTTCGACCTGCTGTTGTTCGGCACCGAGTCCGCGGACGCGGCGAACTACCAGGTCGGCGTCCGCGTCGCCCGCAAACTCGGTCGACCCTGCGTGACCGGAATCAAGTCCCTCGACGTCGAGGACGGCACGGCGATCGCCGGACGCGAGGTCTCCGGCGGCGAGGAGATCTA
>PWFW01000210.1 GCA_003554225.1 Halanaerobiaceae bacterium
CATGAAATGAAAAAGCCAAAAATATCTTAGAATAAATCAAAAATTAAATCAATGCTGTTAGAATTAGAATAAGAAGAAGATTGAAAAAGACTATAGAGACAAAAAACTCTCCAGTAATATTTTAATGAGCCAATATCAAGAAGAGTGGGATGAAAGTCTTCTGAACCTGCAAAAATAACTTTCCATATTATTTAGTTTTTGGCGCTTCTTAGTTATTGACGCTTCCCTTATGCTGCGCTTAACATTTTAGCATCCAATTTCCAGTTTGTCAAGAGCAAAAAACAATTTTTCCCCAAAATTTTTCCCAAAAGATAGCGGAAACTGATTAAAAAGTTAAGGCAGAGAGTAAGATGCTTTCTACACTTTTGTTTTCCGGGATTATCTCTGGAGCTTGATAAAATCGAGAAACAGGTTAAGATAAATTGAATTTGCAGTTGCTGAAAATAAGATGGTGCCCCTGGAAGGAATCGAACCCTCGCTAATGGCTCCGGAGGCCATCGCTCTATCCACTGAGCTACAGGGGCGGGTTATATTAAATTAAACAGCTTAAAATCGTGATATTAATGGGATTAAAATAAATGACAACAAATAGTATCAGCTGACAGGAAAAATTTTCAGAAAAGCTAAAAATTAGGATTTCAACCGAATACTGAAGGGCAGATCAAGCTTTGTTTCTTCCCCTCTCCTGCCCTTAAATATTAACAAAATATATTTTGCTTGTCAAGAGAATGGCGGAGTTTTCCGGAGGCTGCCTTAGATTATTTCTTCCCATTCCTGATAGTGTCGATTAAGTTCCTGCTGGAGTTTTTCCTGTTCTTTCTTTAAAAGAGTTAGTTTTTCTATATCTCCTTCATAACTGGCCGTTACCATCTTCTCTTCCAGCTCTTCCTGGCGGTTTTCTAAATTGATGATTTTGCTTTCAAGGTCTTCTCTTTTTCGTTTGAGCTGTCTCTCCTGACGCCGTTTTTCCTTCTGCCGGCGGTAGAAGATTTTATCTCTGCCTGCTTCTCCCCGGCAGCCGGAATATTCAGAGTTTCTGTCCTGGTTCTGGCTTTGCAGCCGATTATTCTGCCGCCTGTCGGCCCGCTTTTTCAGGTAATGATCATAATTACCCCGGTACTTGATCAGGTTTAGATTATAAAGCTCAACTGTAATGTCGGCTACCTGATTGAGGAAATACCTGTCATGGGAAACCAGAAGAACAGCTCCCTGATAACTCTGCAGGGATTGCTCTAGAACTTCCCGGGAATCCAGGTCCAGATGATTGGTCGGTTCATCCAGCAGCAGAAAATTACTCTCACCAAAAACCAGCTGAAGCAGCCGGAGACGGGAGCGCTCTCCCCCGCTGAGATCAGCAAGTTTTTTAAAGACCTCCTCACCGCGAAAGAGAAATTTGGCCAGCAAATCCCTGGCCCGTCCGGCTGGAAGTCCGGTTGACTGCCTGAGAGCTGACAGGACTGTGAGATCTCCGGCAAAATTTTTGCTTCCCTCCTGGCTGTAATAGCCCGTCCTGACCGTAGGACCAAGTTTAATATCGCCTGAGTCGGGCTCGAGCTGACCTCGGATTAGCTGCAGGAGGGTGGTTTTTCCCGAGCCATTCGGACCAATCAGGGCTACCTTATCTCCACCGAAAATATTAAGGCTGGCCTGACGGAAGAGGGTGTTCTTCTGATAGGAAAAGTCCAGATTCTCAATCTGAAGAACTTCATGACCGATTCTGGAGTCCGCTTCCAGATCGAAGCTTACCTTATCCCGGCGAGACGGTTTAGGTATTTTATCCATCTTCTCCAGCCTATTTTCCAGCTCCTTGGCTTTTTTGAAAAATTTCTCATTATCACCACTCCGGCCCCAGACTCTGTACTGTTCAATCTGTTCTTTGAGCTGATTGATTTTCTTTTGCTGCTCCTGATACTCTTTGAGCCTCTGCTGAAAACGCCTTTCTCTCTCATCCAGGTAATAGCTGTAATTGCCTGGATAATCTTCATTGCTGCCCTGTTTGATCTCCCCCAGCCGGCTGATGGTGCGGTCCAGAAAATAGCGGTCATGAGAAATGATGATGACAGCACCCTGGTAGCTCTGGAGATAGGATTCCAGCCATTCTACAGCTTCGATATCGAGGTGATTGGTGGGTTCATCCAGCAGCAAAAGATCCGGCTCCTCCAGCAACAGCTTGATCAGCCCTACTCGGGTTTTTTCTCCTCCGCTTAAGAGAGAAATTTTTTGAGAAAGTTCTGCAGGAGAAAAACCCAGCCCGGTGGCTACTTTGCGAATTCTGCTTTCATAGCTGTAACCGGCTGTTCGGGAAAATTTTTCCTGAAGGCGGTTGTATTTTTTTAAAAGAGAGGTCAGTTCACTGTCCTGAGGATCGGAATCCTGAGAAGCCACTTCACCCCGGGCCGCAATTTTTTCCTCCAGCCTGCGCTGCTGCTGCTGTATATCAATTTCCCGGGCAAAAACTCTTCGGCATTCTTCCAGGATGCTTTGGGAAGCAGAGAAATTATGGCTTTGGTCCAGCAGTCCCACCGAGCAGTCCCGCTGAAGGAATATTTCTCCGGAGTCAGGCTCTTCCCGACCGGCAATAATATTGAAGACCGTGGTCTTGCCGCTGCCGTTGGCTCCGATCAGACCGATTCTTTCGCCTTCCTGAAGGTTTATATTAAAGGAAGTAAGAATCTCTTCCAGGCCAAATGATTTATTGATATCCTTCATTTCCAGGACAACCATAAATACTACCTCCAGCCTTTCTAACTGCTTGGGCCGCTGCTATAAAATCAGTTAATAAAACCTCTTTAGAAATTTTTCTCCTGTGCCTATGGTAGATAGCAAATAAGACCAACTAATTTTTCTTCAACAGAGGTTTGAGAAAATATCTTTAAAATATTTAATAATATTTTGGGAATAATATTTAATAAAATATTTTGGGAACAATATTTAATATCCTATCAAGGGTTGGCGAAACTATAAATTGGACTGGTGAAAAATGTTAAAGGAAGCCAATATTAAACTTCTGCCTGGACAGGTTGATTTACCTCCTGCTTACCCTGAAAGAAAATGGCGATTGTTCCCTTACCTACATGAGAACCGATAGCCGCTCCCAGTTCTCCTACCAGAAAATCTTTGGTGCCAAATTTAGCGGTAATTTTCTGCTGCATCTCCTCGGCCAGTTCCGGACTGGCAGAATGTGCCATTCCCACTCTCTGAGAGCTGAGGTCCTTTCCCCGCTTTTCCATCTCTTCCAGCAGAGCAGCCAGCATCTTCTTTTGACCCCGGGCTTTGGAAAAGGCTACAATTTCTCCATCTTCAAAATGAAGAATGGGTTTAATATTGAGGACATTGGCCAGCAGCGCTTTGCCGCCGGATATTCGACCGCCTTTTTTTAACATCTCTACTGAGCCTACAGAAAAAATATGTTCCATATAGCGGCAGCGCTGAAAAATCAATTCCCGGGTTTCCTCCAGGGTGCTGCCGTTCTCGAGAGCCCGGGCAGCTTCCTCTAAAACCAGGCTGAGCCCGATGGTGCAGCAGCGAGAATCAATTACCCTGATATCCTGACTGTCGATGCTGCGGGCAGCCAGCACAGCAGACTGGTAAATGCCGCTCAATCCCCCGGAAAAACAGATTGCCAGCACCTTATGGCCCTTTTCCAGTTCTTGACGAAAGGCATCTTCAAAGGCTGCCGGGGCAATCTGAGAGGTGGTGGGAAGGTGCCCCTCTTCCAGTTTCTGATAAAATTCCCGGGTTGAAATTGTCTCCCGGTCATAATACTGCTCATCCCCGATCTGAACGGGGGTGGGCAGCATTTTGATGTTATACTTTTGCCTGATTTCATCCGGCAGGTCAGAACAGCTGTCAGTAACAATTTTTACTGCTGACAATTTTATCACTCCCTTTTAATCTCTGGATTTTTCAGATTTTCAAGCTAAATTTACCACAAAATAAGAAAGCTGAGCATAAAAAAAGAATTCTTTGCCCTATGTTTCCATTTTATATATAGTTCCCATTCCAGAGCTTTTTTCCTGCTTAATCCGGAAGATTATAACCGGCAATTTCGGGATTTTCCCGGTAGAGAACCAGCACACTGCCTATGACCTGTACGATACTGGAATCGGTTTTTTCGGATAGCCTGCTGGCTGCCTCCCGGGCAGATATTTCATTGTTATCATTAATCTTTATCTTGACAAGCTCATGATCCTCCAGGCATTCCTCTACCTGGGAGATGACACCCGGGGTAATACCCTCCTTACCAATCTGGGTAAGAGGACTGAGAGAATTGGCTTCTCCTCGAAGATAACTTCTTTCTTTTCCATTTAGAGAGATAAATGTCACCTCCTGATGACAGTTTATGCTGCTGGCAGTTTGTTCCCTGAATTTCTGGGCTCTGGCGATTAATTTTGAAGGGATAATTCAGTCTGGCTTTAGCTGTCGGTTAAGAGCTCTTTGAGCTGTAGCAATATTTTTAACAGGAAATTAGCAGAAGACAGACAGGGCACATAAAGGTTCTGGCAGGTAAAGCAGATATTCTGATGATATAATGGCTTCTACTCCCTTTGTAAAATAATTTCGCCAGCTATTTTGCTTTGTATGCCAAAAAAATTGTTATAGGTCTAAAAAATTATTTTTAAAGGAAAAAATTTGATTTAAAAAATTTAGCTCCGGAAAAAACAAGCAAAAAACAATCAAGGGTGGGAAGGGCTAAACCAAGAAAAAATATAATAGAATAAAATGACTCACTCCAGATAATCAAATTCCAGGTCACCGATGATGACGGTATCGCCTTCCCTAACACCTGATTTTTTTAACTTCCGGTAGAGACCTTCCCGGCGGAGAATATCAACCATCCTTTCCACCGCTTCATCGCTGGAAAAGTCAGTTTTCTCGGCCAGCTTATCAGCCAGACTGCCCCTTACTACATATTCCCCGCTGGTCAATCTCATGATTTTAATTTCAGGTTCTCGCTCGACAAAGTCCGGCCTGATGACAACCTCATCAGGTGACTCTCTCTCAGTTTCAGCCGGTTCAGCAGCAGAGACTGCTGATTCCTCCAGAGAAATTTGCTCCAGCCGGCGACCAATCTCCTTCTTGAGAACCTGGACTCCTTCCCCGGTTACCGCTGAAACGGGAAAACAGTTATAATCCCGCTCCTGAAAGTAATTCATGACCTCAACCGATTTTTCCTTAGCTCCGGTTAAATCAATTTTATTAAGAGCAATCAGCTGGGGCAGATCTGCCAGTCGAGAGCTGAATTTTTCCAGCTCGCGATTGATAACCTCGAAATCCTCCCTGGGATCCCGGCCTTCGAAACCTGAAACATCCAGCATATGAACCAGGAGACGGGTGCGTTCCAGATGACGGAGAAACTCATCACCCAGGCCTTCACCTCGATGGGCACCGGAAATTAAACCGGGAATATCAGCCATTACATAGGATTTATAGTCATCATACTCCACCACTCCTAAGTTGGGTTTCAGGGTGGTGAAGTGATAGCCGGCAATTTTGGGCCGGGCAGCCGACACCCGGGAAATCAGGGTTGATTTTCCGACATTGGGATAGCCTACCAGCCCGACATCGGCCAGCAGTTTGAGCTCCAGCTTGAGCTGGCGAATCTGTCCGCTTTCTCCTTCCTCCGCAAAGCGGGGAGCCTGCCGGGTAGGTGAGGTAAAACGAGCGTTGCCCCTTCCCCCTTCTCCTCCCCGGGCTACCTGACAGCTATCATCCTCTTCCGTCAGGTCAGCCAGCTGACTGCCTTTTTCATCATAAACTACCGTTCCGGGAGGTACTTTGATGACTTTATCCTGACCGGACCGACCGTGCTGATCTTTCTCCCGACCGGGATGACCATCCTCTGCCCGGTACTCATTTTTGTACCTGAGATGGCTTAAGGTGTTAAGTCCGGGATCAACTTCAAGAATAACGCTGCCGCCATCACCACCGTCGCCACCATCGGGCCCGCCTCTGGCTTCATATTTTTCTCTTCTAAAGCTGACAGCCCCCCGGCCACCGCTGCCTCCTTTTACCAGTATTTCAATTTCATCGACAAACATAAATAACCACCCCAGAATATTTAGCTATATTTATCAGGCCCGCCCTAAAAAGAGGTAAATAATAGGATAAAGCAAGATAAATAGACCTGAAAAAGAAAGATAACAGCAACTACCAGCAGCAGCCATCGCCGTCACCTGTCAGGAGAAAGATGATACTGTTAGCAATAAAAAATCCCCCAGCTGTAAAAAACTGAGGGAAGCAAAGGCTCTAATTTACTGAGCCGGGGCCAGAGTTTCCAGCTGCTCTGGTGTATAGACACTTATTTTTCTCTTGCTCTTTCCAGCTCTCTCGTAACTGACAAAGCCGTCAACCTTGGCAAAGAGGGTATCATCGCTACCCCGGCCAACATTGAAACCGGGATGAAATTTGGTTCCCCGCTGGCGGACAAGAATGCTTCCAGCTGTCACATACTCGCCGTCAAACTCCTTGGCTCCCAGTCGTTTCGCTATACTATCTCTACCATTTTTTGAACTACCAACGCCCTTTTTCGTGGCCATTTATCCTCACCCCCATAAAATTAACAGGCTAAAATTTTAAATTTATATAAAATCTGTATTAAGCAAAGTTAAAGAAAAAATTCAGAAAATAATTCCGACTAATTTTAACTCCCGGATATTTATGATTCCCATAATTTTATAGTTCTTATGCATTTATTTGCATTTATTTGCATTTATTCTCAGGTGTCGGTTTTCAAACTTTAATTCTCAACCTTTTATCATCAACCTTTATTCTCAACCCTATTTATCGGCCTACTACTAAGCTGCTTTTAACGGGCTTTAATTGATTTAGCTTTGAACGATTTAATTTTTATTGCTTTAGCTACAATTGCTTTAACTTGTAATAGCTTACTGTTATTGATTGAGAGATTAATCAATCTCCGCTTTTTAATGATCAATATTCTCAATCTTAACCCTGGTATAGGGTTGACGATGGCCGGTTTTTTTCCGGTAACGCCTTTTGGGCTTGTATTTGAATACCACTACCTTTTTGTTTTTGCCCTGTTCCAGTACCTTGCCGGAAACACTGACATCCTCAAGATAGGGATGGCCCACCTGAAAACCTTCTTCATTGGAAAGTGCCAGGACCCGGTCAAAAACAACCTCTTCCCCGGTCTCGGCCTCCAGTTTTTCAATTTTAAGAACATCGCCTTCCTGAACGCGATACTGCTTTCCACCGGTCTTGATTACTGCATACATTATTTCAACACACCTCCCTTACCTCAGACTCGCCGGAATCAGGCAGATCCTTAAGGACCCTTTTTTGTTAGCCAGCTCCGTGCTGTTTTGGCCGGAGAAAAACTCAGCCTATTTCCAGACTGCTTTCTCAAGCTACCATTCACTTTCTCAAGCAACAAATCGCTTCTTCAAGACACAGAACGCTTTTTCATGCAACCAATCTTAAAAACACTATTTTTGAGACAGATAAATTAAAAACCACTTTTGACAAAACATCTTTACCTACGAATTAAAATTTTAGCATATTTTTTATCCAAAGTCAAGAATAAGCGGGGTGCTCAGGGCGATAAACCTAAATATCACTGCCTGATTTTTTCCAGTGTAACGTCAATCACTGCTGCTGAATTTTCCGATGATGCTGATAGGATAGCAGGTGTTTGCTTCTACTTTATTGATGTCTTGCTGCTGAAAAAATGACAGCAGCAGATAGAAGTTCAGGTTGTTTTAAAAAAATACACAGCAGCAAAAGCCATCTGCTCTCTCAGGAGTTAGCCAGCAGACTGGCCTTGGCGTAGGTTCGGTGAACCTCCTCAATCTTAACCCGGCACTCTTCTCCCACCCTGCTGCCAGCCTCCTCAACGATAATTATATATCCCCTGCGGCGGGCAATGCCGGCTGAAATATTATCGGAATGACGGTCTTCAATTTTGAGGCGGTATTTCTGGCCCGGCTCAACCGGGAGAGCCAGATTTCTCAATTTTTCTCGGGACCCTTTCTCAATTACCTCAAAATCCTCGCGGTGAAGGTCATTATTGCCCCGGATATAGATATCCTTACCCAGCTCTTCCTCCAGCTGCTTCAGTTTCTCACCACCGTTACCGATTAATACTGCGGCAACTTCGGGATGAACCTCGCAGAGTATAGCCTCGAAGTGCTCCCGGGAGGCCAGTGAGGTCAGCTGGCGGATGACCTGGAAGGCCATGGTAGTTTCAGCGATGATCCGACCGGTTCCCTCGCAGTAGGGGCATTCCTTCTGGACCAGCTCACTCAACCTCTCCCGGACTTTTTTGCGGGTCATCTCGACCAGCCCCAGCTCGGTGAGGCCGAGAAGACTTGTCCGGGTTCTATCTCTTTCCAGCTCCTGTTCTAAAACCTGAAGCACCTTTTCCCGGTTCTTCTTGATATTCATGTCGATAAAATCAATTATGATAATACCCCCGATATCACGGAGCCTGAGCTGACGGGCTATCTCTTTGGCAGCTTCCAGGTTGGTCTTAAAAACAGTATCCTGAAGATTCTTTTTGCCGGTAAACTTGCCGGTATTGACATCGATGGCTACCAGAGCTTCGGTGGAATCAAAGATCACATAGCCGCCGGATTTAAGCCAGACCCGGCGCTGCATCAGTTTATCTAACTCCTGCTCAATTCCGTAGGTTTCAAAAATCGGCCTTTCTCTTTCGTAGAGAAAGATGCGGGAGTTGATGTCAGGGTCCAGCTTTTCGGCAAATTCAGAAAGATTCTTGTAATCCTCCCTGTCATCAATTACCACTCTATCGATCTCTGGAGAAAGATGGTCCCGAACAATTTGATGGATCAGATTTATATCGCTGTGCAGCAGTTTTACCGCCCGACTGCGGTTATAGCGGGAAAGTATGCGCTGCCAGAGAGAGGAGAGAAAATTATAATCCATTTCCAGCAGTTTCCTGTCCTTCTCATAGGCATTGGTCCGGATGATCACCCCATTCTGATCATCGGTTAACTCCCGGGTAATATTTTTAAGGCGGTTTCTCTCCTCCTGATCTGTAATCCGCCGGGAGATATTAACCCTGTTCTCTCCGGGAAGAAAGACATAATAACGTCCCGGCAGGCTTATTTTACAGGTAATCTTCGGTCCCTTGCTGCCGATAGGTTCCTTGGTGACCTGGACCATAATCTCCTGCCCCGGCCGCAAAACTTCGGTAATTTTCAGCTGATGACGGGAAAACTTCTTGCGCTGCCTTTTATTAAAGAGAGGATAGGCATCGTTGATGTGAAGAAAGGCATTTTTCTCAAAGCCGATATCAACAAAGGCGGCCTGCATCCCCGGCAGCACATCTCTAACCTTGCCCCGGTAGATATTACCGGCACTGCGGTCATAGGTATCTCTCTCAAAAAAAAGATTGTCAAGTCTGTCATTAACCAGCACTGCTGCTCGCTTTTCTCTAATTCCAGAATTTATAATAATTTTTTTATTCAAATTTATTCTCCCTCCATTATTTCATCCGCCAGGGGTGTCAATAATTTGGGGGGACGGGAAACATAGAGTCCTTCCCGATAAAAATTGATCAAAGGCTGCTCCCCTATACTGCTGTCTATCTGCTGCAGCCCCCTGATAATCTCCTCCGGTCTGACATTCCCGCGGCTGCCGGTGCTGACCAGAAAGGACCAGCGGCCCTCAGCAGCGGTTTTAATTTCATGAACCATTTCCCGCAGATTATAGCTGCGGTCTGATTTATTCCGTCGCTTTCTAACTACTATAATTTCCTTTTTATTGCGAAACTCCTGCAGAACTGCCTCAGCCCGGGAATCTCGAACTTCCCGGGATTGATCCTTCAGGGGAGGCAGGAGATGATAGCGAGCTCGATCCACCACTGCCTGCAGGGATTTAAGTCTGTTATCGGTTAAGCGAGCCTGTAAAATCTCAATTCCTCGCGGCAAAGAGTCATTGAGCCGGCGGCAGAAGTCCTCAGGCTCCAAAGCCGCTGTCAGCTCAAGATCGAGATACTCTCCACCTCCAGCCATCCCCACCGGCAGAGGCTGAGACAGGGAAAGATTCAGAGTGGGATTATAACCTTCGGAATACTTGCCCGGCAGTTCTGCCCGCCTGATCGCCCGCCTCAGGGTATCAAGAAGCTGGAGATGGGAAATATAACGGAGTCTTTTAGCTTTGCGAAACTTCGCCCTAATCATCATGGCTGACTGCACCCTCCTTTTCCCGTCCCCGGGCCAGTTTCAGACCAGAGTGGGGAGTGGCACAGACTCCGCAGCTGCTGCAGGCTGACCAGCGGCAGTCCGGGGTCTCTTTCCCGGAAGCGGCGCACTGCCACTCCTGCTGGAGAAAGTCTTTATCCACCCCTGTATAAAGATGATCCCAGGGCAGGGGGTCTCCGGTCTCCCGGGCGGCCAGAAAATCCTCTTCAGTTAATGAAAAATCTTTAAGGGCCTGCTGCCAGCGCTGATAATCAACCTGCTCGCTCCAGCCCTCCAGGCGGCTGCCCTGCTGCCAGACCCCTTCGATTACCGGTGCCAGCCTTCTATCTCCCCGGGCCAGCAGGGCCTCAAGTCGGCTGGTCTCGGGGTCATTCCAGTCCAGGGTAAGACTGCGGCCGGTAAGATGCTGCTGAAGATATTCAATTTTATGCCGGATAGCTGTCAGACTATCCATTTCATACCACTGAAAGGGGGTAAAGGCTTTGGGAATAAAGGTGGAGACATTGACCTGAACCTCAATAGGTCGCATTTTCCGGGATGAATTCCGGCGGATCTGCTGACCGATTTCTGCCGTTTTTTTGGCCAACCGGGCAATCCCGGCCAGATCCTCTTCCTCTTCTCCGGGAAGTCCCAGCATAAAATAGAGCTTAATCCGGTGCCAGCCGCTTTCAAAGGCCGAGCGAACTGCCTGGAAAAGATCTTCCTCCTGGACTCCTTTGTTGATTATATTGCGGAGACGCTGGGTGCCGGCCTCGGGAGCAAAGGTCAGCCCGCTGCGGCGAACCCGCTGTACCTCCCGGGCGATTTTCAGAGAAAATTCGTCAATTCTGAGTGAGGGCAGCGAGATGCTGACATTCCGATCCTGAAATTGGGCAGCCAGTCTGGTGACCAGTTCTTCAATCTGGGAATAATCCATCGAGCTTAAAGAGGTCAGAGAAATTTCATCATAGCCGGTGCTGGCAATGATCTCTTCGGCCAGGCTGAGAATGGTCTCCACCGAGCGCTCCCGGGCCGGACGATAGCTCATCCCGGCAGCACAGAAGCGGCAGCCCCGCTGGCAGCCCCGGGAAATTTCAATTACAGCCCGGTTATGAACTATATCAGCATAGGGGACAATAAAATCAGTGGGATAAAAGGCCTGATCGAGATCCTCAATATACTGCCGGCTAATTCTGGGTTTGGCTCCCTCTGCTGTTTTAATGCCCTGAAATTTTCCCTGATGATAATAGGGCTGATAAAGGGTGGGAAGATAAACTCCAGGGAGTTCTGACAATTTTTTCAGTATCTCTTCCCGGCTGAAAGCTGAGCTTTTCAGCTCCTGATAGTAGCGCACCAGCCTGACAATATCCCGCTCGGCTTCTCCCAGGTAAAAAAGGTCGATAAAGGGTGCCAGCGGCTCGGGATTAAAAACTGTGGCTCCTCCTGCTATTACCAGGGGATAGCTGTTGTCCCTGTCAGCTGAACGGAGGGGCAGGCCACCGAGATTCAGTATTGTTAAAATAGTGGTGTAGCTCAGCTCATACTGCAAAGTGAAACCCAGCAGGTCAAAATCAAGCAGCTCCTGCTTATTCTCCAGCGAATAAAGCCTGATGCCTTTCTCCTTGAGCAGTTTCTCCATGTCAAGCCAGGGAGCAAAGACCCGCTCACACAAAATATCCTTTTCCTGATTGAGGCGGTGATATAAAATTTTTAATCCCAGATGGGACATGCCGATCTCGTAAGTGTCAGGAAAGGCCAGGCAGGTTTTGATTTCTGTCTGCTGCCAGTCCTTTTTGATCTGATTCCATTCCCGGCCAATGTAGCGCTCCGGGCTTTCGACCTGATAAAGACTATCATCTATTTTAGAAAAAACCTCTGCCATTAAATATTGCACCTCAAATTAAAAATTCATTTTTTCTGCTGTCTGCTGGAATCTTGGCTGCTGATTGCCTGCAGCTGACAAAGAAAATAAACATAAAAAAGAAATATCAAAGAAAAATTCAAGTAATTAAAAGACTATCTTTTTCCGGCGCATATTAACATTGAGCACCAGGCCAATTGCTACCAGCGAGGTGACCATCGAACTTCCGCCATAACTGATAAAGGGGAGAGGAATACCAGTAATTGGCATAACTCCCAGGGTCATGCCGACATTCTCTAAAACGTGGAAAAAAAACATAGCTGCCACTCCGGTTACAATCAGAAAACCGAATCTATCCTTGGCCTGACACATGACATTGATAAACTGCCAGATCAAAAGAAAGTAAAGACCCAGCACAACAACAACCCCGATAAAGCCAAATTCTTCGCTTAAAACTGCAAAGATAAAATCGGTGTGCTTTTCTGGAAGAAAACCCAGCTGACTCTGGGGCCCGGCCATAAAACCTCTGCCGGTCAGCATCCCTGAACCTACGGCAATCTGAGCCTGAATTATATTGTAACCAATACCCTGAGGGTCTATCCCGGGATTAACGAAGGCTATCAATCTATTAAGCTGATAGGTTCTGAGAAAGGGCAGCGGAGTTCCCAGGGCCAGGTGAAAGGTTATCAGCAGCACCAGAATCAGTCCAGTACCGCCAAAGACTATTAAAATATCCCGGGCCCGGCCGCCGGCCAGATAAAACATCGCCACAAAGATAAACATCAGAACCAGTGCTGTGCCCAGATCATTCTGCAGCACAATCAAAAAGAAGGGAGGTAGAACAAAGGCCAGACTTTTCAGCAGGCCTTTGATATTATTAAGCTGATCGCTGTGGCGCTCGAGATAGGCAGCCAGAAAAAGAATCATAAAAATTTTGGCCACTTCTGAAGGCTGAAAGGAGACCGGCCCCAGGGTCAGCCATCTGGTACCTCCTCCCACGGTGGTACCAACAATTAGAAGATAGCTTAACAGAAAAATAATGCCACCATAGATGAAAATATCATATTCCCTGAAAATCCGGTAGTCGAGAAAAATTATTAAAATCAGCAGGATAATCCCCAGAACAGAGGCAGCAATCTGAGTTCTCAGATAGGACATAAAACCCCCGGAAAGTCCAGAGCTGGCGGCACTGCTAACAGCAATAAAACCGATAACAATCAAGCAGAGCACCACCAGGGGGATGCGATAATTAAGATTTTTTAAAAGCTTTTTTTCCCAGTGCATAGGGCAGTTAACTCCTTCATTTCCGCTGTTTTTTCAGGGGAAAATTGGCCACCATCGCCATCTTTTCTTCTTCCCGGGAAATATCCATATCAATTTTTTCCTTATCAACTTCAATATACCTGGTAATCACCTCTACCAAATCGGCTTTCATCTCCTCCATCTGCTGAGGCGAAAGTTTGATTCTGTCCTGCACCAGGATGAACTGCAATCTTTCCTTGGCTACACTGCTGCTCCCTGAATCTGTTTTCTCTTCCTGTGTAAAGAATTCTCTTATTTTGTCCAGAATACTAATTACCATCGCCTCCTTTAGTTTAAACCAACAAATTTTTTGATTTTTACCAGAAAAGAATTATTGTTTTCCAGATCCATTAAAGGTATATCTTCGCCTTCCAGCCTCCTGGCTATATTATTGAAAGCCTTGCCGGCCAGGTGGTTATTGCTAAAAACTATCGGCTCTCCCTTGTTGGTGGAAACTACGATGCCTTCATCCTCGGGAACAACTCCCAGGATATCGATTGCCAGTATTTCCAGCATATCATCTATATTCATCATATCTCCTCGATCAACCATATCCTTGCGAATCCGGTTAATAATTAATTCCGGATCGTTAACCCCCTCAGCTTCCACCATGCCGATTATCCGGTCAGCATCACGGACAGCCGAAACCTCAGGGGTGGTGATGATTATAGCACTATCAGCCCCGGCAATAGCATTGCGGAAACCCTGCTCAATTCCGGCAGGAGAGTCAACCAGGATATAATCCATCCCCTCCTTCAATTCTCCAATCAACTCCTGCATTTGAACTTCAGAGACAGCATCTTTATCCCGGGTCTGGGCTGCCGGCAGAAGAAAGAGGTTTTCATTCCTTTTGTCTTTGATCATGGCCTGTTCTAGACGGCACTGCTCCTCAACCACATCGATTAAATCATAGACGATTCTATTTTCCAGACCCATAACCACATCCAGGTTGCGAAGTCCGATATCGGCATCGATCAGGCAAACTTTTTTGCCCAGCAGAGCCAGGGCAGTTCCCAGGTTAGCGGTGGTAGTTGTTTTACCGACCCCTCCCTTTCCTGATGTAACAACAATAGCTTTACCTTGCTCCAATTTAATCCCTCCTGCTCAATTTACATTTATAATTTTAAGCTAAAGCTTTATCTCCTCGACCACAATTCTTCCATCCTTAATAAAAGCCCTTTCAGGCCTTATTTCTGCCCGACCTTCATCATCAGGCGACCGTGAGATTACCCCGGCAATCCTGATCTGAGTGGGAACCAGTTCCAGAGCAGTGATGCTGGCTGACTTATCTCCCAGGGCTCCAGCATGAACCAGCCCCATTAACTTTCCAAAAACTACAATATCACCCCCGGCTTTAATCTCAGCTCCGGGATTAACATCTCCCATAATCACCAGATTATGAAGATGTTCAACTGACTGACCGGATCGCAGGGTACGACGAATCAGCCTGGTATCATTGCGGGAAGAAAAGTGTTTATTTTCTTCTCTGCTCTTCTCACTCCGGGGCTCCCGTTCTCTAACAGCTGAAACTTTATCCTTATTGCTTCTCCTGTCTGCAGACTCGGCCTTCTCCTGCTGGACAAAATAAAAATCGGTTTCTGCCAGCAAATTGGCCTCAAGTAAATTAAGTAAATTTTGCATTTCCCGGGAGCTCAACTCCCGAAAAGAAAAATCAAAATAGAGACTGCTGCCCTGATAAAATTTTGCCGCTTCCTCAAGGTGTTTCTGCAGAGCAGTCTTAATCTCTTCCCAGTCTGCTTGAGAATCGAAAGTGATATTAACACCTCTTTC
>PWFW01000021.1 GCA_003554225.1 Halanaerobiaceae bacterium
CCCGCGGGCGTGCAACGTCGCGTCGAAGCCGTACGCGAAGCCGTCATCCTCGAAGGAGGTCGCGAGCCACCGGCTCACCGCTTGGCGATCGACCTCGCCACCAGCGGCCCCGGCCCTGCGCCCGGCTCCCGCGCTCGCATCGTGGCCCCCGCGGGCTCCCCGGGCTCCTCCGCTGCTTCCGCCCGCGGTGCTCGCGCGTGGGTCGGTCCCCGTGGGTTTGCGTTCGCTGGCGCGTCTCGGTTCGGCGGGGGTCTCGAAGCCGGGGTCCTTCGCGAGGGGGTCCGGCGGGGGCGCGGCGTCGACGTTCGGGCGGCCGCTCGTGCCGACGACGTAGCGGCCCTCGTCGATCTCCGCGACGCGCTCGTCGTCGGTGAAATCGAGTTCATTCGGGTCGGCGGCGGGCCTGTCGTCGTCACTCATGTTCCATGGTAGCGCGTCGAATAAAATAGCTGTTCCGGGGGTGTTTGCGCGTCGGTTCAGAGACGGACGGCTTCGTTGTCGTCGCTGAACAGGCTGGGTGCGCGGAGTTCGACGCTCGTGGTCGCGCCAGCGGGCGAGACGATGTCGAGGGTCGCTCGGTCGTTTTCACCGAATGCGTCATTCGGGTTGTCCTCGTTCTCCAATGCACCCGCTTCGGGGTTGAGCAGGATAGTGAACTGCTCCTCACCGTCGAGGACCGCGTCATCCTCAAAGTCGCCGTCCGAGCCGATGGCGAACTCGTCGCCGTCGAGATCGGTTATATCTTCGGACGGGTCCTCATTTTCGTCTTCCGTCTCGTCAACGAAGACGAGGTTGCTCTGTCCGCCGGGGCCGACGGCTTGGATCGTCGTTTCAGTTAGGTCAATGTCGTCAGCACCTGGTGCGCCGCTGACAGTGACTCGAACTTCACTGAGTTCGCCGTCGTCGGCGTCGCTGCTCACGATCCCGACGGTACTCGTAACGTCAATGCGTTCGGAGACGAGGTCGGTACTCTCTTCACCCGTTGCCTCGGCCTGTGACTGGAGGAAGCCGGCGGTGTTGATGAGGACACCGGCGGCGATCGCTGCCACCAGGACCATCGCGATGAACACGATGAGCGTCCCGATACCCACCTGACCGCGTTCCTGTTTGTCAGTGATAAATTCGAACATCGTTATAGCCTCACGGAATCTCCATCGTCACCCACGAGGGTACTCGGGACACGGATCTCGGCGGTGGTTGATGCGCCGGCTGCGGTCGTGAACGTCACCGACAGATCGTCGCCCTCCAGCAGTACGTACTCGTCATCGTCGAATGCGGTGGAATCGAGATCGATAGTGACCTGTGCGCGGTCACTCCGATCGGTCAGGACCCCATCCTGGTCCCCGTTGGTGAAAATGTCGATCGTTGCCGGTGGATCATCGCTAAGTTCGAATGTTTCCTGTCCGTCAGCACCGATGAGTTCGACGCTTACTTCATTCAAATCGATGCTATCAGCACCGGGTGCTTGAGAGACAACGAACTCAAGCTCGCCGAGGCCCGTCTCATCATCATCCTCACCCACACTGTCTGAAATCGCACCTGATTGACTCACGATCTGCAATCGATCGCTCACTTGTGATGTACTCTCTTCGCCCGTTGCCTCTGCCTGCGTTTGGAGGAAGCCAGCGGTGTTGATCAGGACGCCAGCGGCGATCGCCGCCACCAAGACCATCGCGATGAACACGATGAGGGTGCCGATACCCACCTGACCGCGCTCTTCCTCGTCGAATATACGCTCGAACATGTTGGTTGTTTAGCGCCCGTGAGTTCCGCTCTCGGGCTCTACTCGATCGGATGCTGAACTCACATATAAACATCACTTGCCGTTTCTCTCTATCAATAACGAGATGCTGTATGTCGATTTTATAGCTGTCAGCTAATGATATTATATTGATAAGTAAGGAAAACCGCGGGTGTCAGCGAGTGACTTCCACCTGCTTAGAGGCGGACGGCTTCGTTGTCGTCGCTGAACAGGCTGGGTGCCCGGAGCTCGACACTGGTCGTGGCGCCTGCGGGTGAGACGATGTCAAGGGTCGCCTGATCACCCTCACCGAATGCGTCATTCGGGTTGTCGTCGTTCTCTAATGCACCCGCCTCAGGGTTGAGGAGGATGGTGAACTGTTCTTCACCATCGAGGACCGCGTCATTCTCCATATCCCCGTCTGCACCGATGGCGAACTCATCTGATCCAAGATTACTAATTTCGTCGTCAGCAACCTCATCTCCAGGCGCAAAGACGAGGTTGCTCTGTCCACCGGGTCCAACGGCTTGGATAGTGGTTTCAGCGAGGTCAATGTCGTCGGCACCTGGTGCGCCGCTGACGGTGACGCGGACTTCGGCGAGCTCGCCGTCGTCCGCGTCATCGCTCACGATCCCGACGGAGCTGGTGACATCAATGCGTTCGGAGACGAGGTCGGTACTCTCTTCGCCGGTCGCTTCAGCTTGTGACTGGAGGAAGCCAGCGGTGTTGATCAGAACACCGGCGGCGATCGCTGCCACCAGAACCATCGCGATGAACACGATGAGTGTCCCGATACCCACCTGACCACGCTCCTGTTTGTCAGTGATAAATTCGAACATCGTTATAGCCTCACGGAAGCTCCATCGTCACCCACGAGGGTGCTTGGGACGCGGATCTCTGCCGTCGTCGATGCGCCTGCAGCAGTCGTGAACGTTATCGAGAGATCGTCGCCCTCGTTCAATTCGTATTCAAGATCGCCACCTGACTCGTCAAGATCCTCTAGGTCAAACGCGATCTCTGCCCGGTCACTCCGATCCGTCAGGACACCATCTTGGTCCCCGTTGGTGAATATATCGATATGATCCCCGTCAAGCGTGAAGCTCTCCTGTCCATCAGCACCGATGAATTCAACATTTACCTCATTGAGATCAATGCTATCAGCCCCAGGTGCCTGAGAGACGACGAACTCGAGCTCTTCGAGATTATCGCCGCCGTCACCGATCGTTCCGGACTGGCTCACCACCTGCAGTCGGTCACTCACTTGTGATGTACTCTCCTCGCCCGTTGCCTCTGCCTGCGTTTGGAGGAAGCCGGCGGTGTTGATCAGGACACCGGCGGCGATTGCTGCCACCAGGACCATCGCAATGAATACGATGAGGGTCCCGATACCCACCTGACCGCGCTCTTCCTCGTCAAGTATGCGTTCGAACATTGGTTGTCGGTTTGCGTCGGCCCGCGGCCTGCCCGGCGGGCGTTACCGAAACCTGCAGAGATGTAGTATTAAAGACTCGTTACAAACTATCAGATACGATAAAGCGGTGCAGTCATGCGGTTTTGAGGAATATTTCAGCGGCTTAATTTCTGATTGAATAAACCACTTCTTCCTCCGGCTCTCACTTTTGAAACTTGGAGAGCTCGCTTTCTGCGATCACGAACTCCTGTGTGCCCGGCTCGTAGACGACGAGGCTGACCGCGACGAGCGAGGTCGCCGCCGCGTACAGCCCGGTGTTCA
>PWFW01000044.1 GCA_003554225.1 Halanaerobiaceae bacterium
AAAGTTTAACTCCCTAAAAAGTTAAACTCACTAAAATTTAAATCATCAAAGTTAAGTTATCAAAGTTTAAGTTATCAAAATTTAAATCACAAAAAGTTAACTCACTAAAGTTTATCTCATCAAAGTTTAATTCCCTAAAAATTACCAAGGATTAATAATCCTGATGGTGATACCATTCAGCATCTTCCAGCCAGGTCTTGGGGCGCTCAACCATGGTCACCAGATTGTGCATGATATTCTGATGCTTCTTCTCCTCAACGGCCAGTCGATTAAAGGTCTCCTTTATCTTTTCATTATCGGTCTCTTTAGCCTTTTCAGAATAGTAATTATGGCTCTTCTCTTCCAGACTCAAAGCTTTCTTATATATGCTGAGCTGATCCCGGGGCATTACACCTTCATCGGTATCAAAATCACTGGAAAGCTCCTGGAAAGTTTCTCTGGCATCAGAGACAATATCAGATTCAACCTTATCTATTTCTCCCGACTCAGCCAGATTGCGGATGATCTCCTCATGTTTCTTCTCTTCATCAGCCAGCCGATTAAAAACCTTGGCCAGCCTGCCGTCACCGGCATTAGCAGCACATTCCCGGTAAAACTTCTGATTTTCCTGCTCAAAATCAATAGCAAATTGATAGATATCTTTCATCTAATAAATAACCTCCTTCCAGTAAATTCCATACTTAAATAATGATTTTCAGGGTTCTATCGTGACAATTAGTCAAAGCTTCAGTCTTCCTTCCCGGTCAAAAAATTAAATCGTCAGGGTTCTGAGGCTCGGAAAACCCAAAAATCCAAAACTAAAAATCCAGTTTCCCGGGATATAACAATGTATACATGGCATGCTTAAGAGAATTCTCTCATTAACTCCTCCCGTTCCAGCGGGCGGGGATAATCCACCAGCAGTTCATCGGAAAGATTGACAAACTTATCCCGAAAGATAGGTTTTTCCTCCCGATAAATGATACCCAGGGGGATTCCTTCCTCCCATTCTTCAGCTTTCTGGACAGCGCTATGATAATCGGTGGGGTCATAGTCATCATCGAGAATATAGCTATTTTGAGCATACCATTTATAGGTGTTAACTTTGTTGAAGGTGACACAGGGCTGGAGAATATCGACCAGGGCATAGCCTCGATGCTGCAGGGCCTCCTTCATCAGCATCACCAGATGATCCCGCTCGCTGACAAAACCCCGGGCCACAAAGCTGGCCCTCATGCCGACAGCAAAACGCACCGGGTTAAAGGGCTCACCGGTAACACCGCGGGGCTGAACCTTGGTCTTGATCTCAGTACCGGTTGTAGGAGATGCCTGGCCCTTGGTCAGCCCGTAGATCTGGTTATTATGGACAAAATGGGCGATATCGGGATTGCGCCTGATATTATGCAGCAGGTGATTGCCGCCCTCGCCGTAGGTATCGCCATCACCGGATTCCACGATCACCTTCATCGCAGGATTCACCATCCGGAAACCGATGGCAGGCGGCAGAGCCCGCCCATGCAGACCGTTAAAGGCATTGCTCTTGAAATAATGGGGCATCTTGGCAGCCTGGCCAATGCCGGAGAACATGACAAAATCATCGGTATGAATTTCCAGCTCGGCCAGCGCTTCAGCCAGCGCTTTTCTCAAAGGAAAATTGCCGCAGCCCGGGCACCAGGCAGTAGTGCGGTCAGGTTCGTAAATTTCTTGATCCAGCATTAGTATTTCACCTCATCTTTCATCCGATTATAGAGCTCATCACTGGTAAAGGGGCGTCCATCATACTTGAGCAGCCGGTAATCAGCTCCCATTTCAGTATAGGCGGTAATCAGTCGGGAAAACTGACCGGTGCTGTTATTTTCAATCACCACCAGGTGGGTATTGTAGGCATTGCGCTTCTCCAGTTCAGCAGTCGGCAGGGGCCAGACATCGTTAAAGCTCAGCATACCAACGCTTTCTCCTTCTTCCTCCAGCCGCTGCTGAACCTCCAGTATCGGGCCGTAGGTAGAGCCGAAACCGACCATCAGAACTTCAGGCTTCTCCGGACCGCGGTAAAGCGGCTCCAGGGTATCCTCACGGCGCTGCTTCTCAAACTTGCGGGCCCGCTTGTCGACCATGGCGTTGCGGATATCGATGTCCTCAGAAATCCGGCCAGTCTGGAAATGTTCATGACTGTCAAGCAGGACTACCTCACCAGAAAGCTGTCCAGGATAGGCCCTGGGTGAGATACCATCGTCGGTAAACTCATAGCGCTTGTATTCCTTGCCCTCCGGCCAGTTGTCCTCATCGATCAGATAGCGGGCAATTTCCAGTTCATCCAGCTTGAATTCCGGCACGGTGGAGGCGGCATCGGAAAGAAACTGATCGCTCAAAATTACCACCGGCATCTGATACTTCTCCGCCAGATTGAAGGCCCGGAAGGCCTGGTAAAAGGCATCTTCCTGATCCCGGGGAGCGATCACCTTCAGGGGAAATTCATCCTGAGAGGCGTTGATAACAAAGTTCAGGTCGCCCTGAGCGGTTCTGGTTGGCATTCCAGTCGCCGGTCCAGGTCGCATTACCTCGGCAATCACCAGAGGGGCTTCCATCAGACCTGTCAGACCGAAGGCTTCGGTCATGAGGGAAAATCCACCACCGGAGGTTCCTGTCATGGCGCGGGCTCCGGCAAAGGAAGCTCCAAGAGCCATATTAATGGCGGCGATTTCATCCTCGGCCTGCTCGACGGCGATGCCGAGCTTTTCCTGGCGGGATGCCAGATAATTGAGGATGCCGGTAGAAGGAGTCATGGGATAGGCGGAGTAAAACTGCACGCCTGCCATGGCTGCCCCCATCCCGATAGCCTGATTGCCCTCCAGGAAGAGATAGTCTTCTCCTCCAGAGCGGGCAGGTTCCTCAACTTCGAAGCCTGCTTCCACTGAATCATAGCCAGCCTGGAGGAGTTCCAGGTTATCCTGCTGAACCTCTTCTTTGGGAAATTTCTCTCTGATAACCTTTTTCAATTCATCAAGTCCAAAATCCAGCAGCTGCCAGAGAACGCCGAGAAAAACTGTGTTGGCAGCCCTGGGGTTGACCCGCTGGGCCAGCTCCTTGGCCGGAACCGAAATAATCCGATCACCCTCTGCTTCTCCGTCAAAGAGAATGTAGCCTTCAGGCTGAACCCGCTGATGATGGTTATCGACACCATCCTGATTTAAGGCCACCAGGATATCAATCTCCTCCCGGGGAGAGTGGAACTCCTCATTGCCGAAACGGATCTGCATAAAGTTATGTCCGCCCCTAACCCGGGACATATAATCCTTGTGACTGAAGACATTATAGCCCTGCCGGTAAAGGGCCTTACCGATGATCTGCTCCAGGGTTTGAAGGCCCTGACCGGCCTCTCCTGCAATTACGAGATTTAAGTCCAATCCGATCCCTCCTTAAATTTCTCTAACTCAAGTTTTCTGAATTTAGTCGAACTTAAAATTATCCAATCCTTAA
>PWFW01000155.1 GCA_003554225.1 Halanaerobiaceae bacterium
CTGTTATCAAAAAATAAACAGCAGGACTTTTTGCTCAGCTGCCTGCTGTTTATAATAGCTATTTAATTCAAGACAAACCCTTTATCATCAAATCTCTAACTGAGAAAAATCACTCAAGCTCAAAAGAATCAAAGAAAGCCTCTGCTTTTTCTCTGTCATATTCCTCCACCCGGGAAAAGAAGGTTATTGACTGCTGATGCTGATTGTTATAAATAAAAATCACATCAATGATAGCTTCCACGGTTTCTTCAGCCGCTGGATGAATATTTTCTTCACCTTTGATTCTCATCCTGTAGGCCGGTTTTTCATTAAAAGTCAGCTCACTGCCATATTTAACCTCAATGTCCTCACTATCCTCAAAAAATTCTTTAAGATCATTAAGTGCTTCATAAAATTCATCCTGATCCTCTCTAAAGGACCATTCATCATCAACTGAATAATCTGCTGAAAATCTCCGGGATGTTTTTGCTAAATTTTCCTCATCAATAATATCCACCTGAAAAAATTTTAGTGAATCATCATCGACCTCCTCATGCTCCCTGACAATATACCAATCCTCTGGATAGTTAAAGCTAAAGAAGGCTGAGGAATAGTTTGCTGTCAATTCCAATTCAGGTTCTTCCCCCGGATTGCCCGCCTGCACCCCAGAATAACTGCTCGAGATAAGCATTGCAGCTGCCACCAGCACCAGTAAAGTAAAGAAAATACATTTTTTCATTTGACATTCCCCTCTCTAAAAGTTTGTTTAAGTATGTGTATTATCTTGTACGTTGAAGCAATATTTTCCTGCATAATTAAAAAAATTAATAAAATTTATCTAAAATTTAACCTTTCAGCCTATCTAAAAATCTAATTTTATCCTCTATCCTATACTGTTTAATAATAATTGTTAAATAAGTTATTGCAATTTCTATCCAGATAAAGATATAATATATTTAACTATAAAGTCTGTTTTTAATCTACAGCCAATAATAATATAAATTAATCAGGAGGGATAAAATGAGACTGAAAAACAAGCTGTTAACTGCTGCCCTGGCTTTAGTTTTGCTGGTATTGATTGCCGGCACCCCGGGACTCACTGTTGATGAAGACCTGATAATTTTACACACCAACGATATTCACGGAAGAATTGAAACCGACCTGGAGGCCGATGAACCTATTATGGGAATCCCCATTATCAGCAGCATAATTCAAAATTATCGCTCAGAAACTGACAATGTGCTGGTCATGGATGCTGGAGATACCATTCACGGCCGGACAATAACAAATCAGCTGGATGGCAGAAGTGCTGTTGATGTTATGAATGCTGCTGGTTACGATGTTATGGTGCCAGGCAACCATGATTTTAACTTCGGTTATGAAAGGTTGCTGGAGCTGGAAGAGTATATGGAATTTGACCTGATTGCAGCCAATGTCTATAAAGATGGTGAACTGCTTTTTGAGCCCTATGCTGTTTATGAAGTGGGTGAATTTACAGTTGGAGTTTTTGGGCTGGCAACACCTGCCACCTATACTACCACCCATCCAGATAACATCGTAGGTATAGAATTTACCGATATGATTGCAGCAGCCGAAGAATATGTGCAGGTGCTGCGAAATGATTATCAAGTGGATCTGGTCGTAGCTTTAGGTCATGTTGGTTTCGCAGGAGATAATCCTTCTCAGGAAGTTGCTGAAAATGTCGATGGTATTGACCTTTTTGTAGATGGACACAGCCATTCCCGTCTGGCAGAAGGAGAATGGCATCATGGCACACTTTTTGTCCAGGCCTATGAATATACCAAAGACCTGGGTGTGGTAAAGGCAAATCTGTCAGGAGCCGAACCGGAACTTGAAGCCTGGCTGATTTCTGGCACTGAAGCTGGAGATATCGAACCAGATCCTGTCATTGAAGAAATCCTTCAGGAAGCAAGTGATGAAATCGTGCGCAGAAGGCTGGGAAACTAAATTGTTGGGAGCAGCACCCCTGCTATATCGATTACAGGCCGGAAAATTTATTTTTCCAGGAAGCAGGTAAAACCAGCTTTATCCAGAATTATATCCTGAGAAGAAATTAATAATTTACCAAACTGGAGGGGTAATAAATGAACAAAAAGCTTTTCAAATCACTGCTGGTGGTCGCTGTTATTATGGCCTTTGTTTTTGCCGGTTTTCAGGCTCAGGCTCTTGATACCGAAATCGGTGAAACAGAAATAATGTTAAACGGACAGAGGGAACATGTCAGGACTCAGGAAACCAATCTCGGCAACCTGATTACCGATATTATCAGAGAATATACCGGCGCAGACATTGTTGTCTATAACGGTGGTGGAATTAGAGACTCAGCCTCTCTGGGGCCTATTACTCTGGGAGATGCCATGGAAATCCTGGCCTTCGAAAATAATGTGGTGACCCTGGAGATGACAGGAATGCAGATAGTTGCCATGCTGGAGCACGGCGTCAGCAGCTATCCTGAAGTTTCAGGTAAATTCCTCCAGGTCAGTGGCCTGAGATTTTACTTTGATCCCGCTGAACCCGCTGGTTCCCGGGTTAAGGATGTCAGGGTTCATGGTGAGCGCCTGAGGTATCGGGAATCTTACTCCGTAGCTACCAATGATTTTCTGGCCGCCGGCGGTGACGATTATACCATGCTGGAAGAAGCCGCCCAGATCGACGAGCATGAAATGATCGATACCGATATGTTTATTGAATATATCCAGAATAACAGCCCTCTCTTCCCCATGGTTGAAGGCAGGATTGTTGTTATTAAGTAAATCAACTTAAATATTGAATTAAATCAAGACCCTAACTTTTTGAACAAGCAGGTAATTGCTGGCCGATAGCCGATAATAGTGAGGTCTAGATAATGAGGTCTGGGCAACTAATTTAAACTGGCTAAATCGCAGGAAAAACAGCAGGCCGTCCGGATTATTCCGGCCGGCCTTTTCTTGTAGCTATAAACTCTCTAGCTGGTATAATTAACTTTATGAATGACAGCTAACTTTTCTTAATAAATTGACTTAAAAACCCACCAGCCTATGCCTGGCAATTAAAAGCTCTCCTTAATAAACCAGAAAGCAAAATAATCATATAAACTGTGGGCTGCAATGGCTGATATCAGACCAACCCTGCTGTACAAAACTCCCAGCAGCAGAGCTGCCAGCAGGGAGAAGGGAGCAAATAGCAGTCGGGACCTGGTGTGAGGTTTGCTGGCCCAGAAACCGGCATGGGCCAGCATAAAAAGAATTGAGGCCGGCCAGATGCCCAGCAGTTCCTGCAGGAAGGCCCGGAAGAGAAGCTCTTCTCCCAGTCCGGCCAACAAACTGATCAGGGCCAGCACTATAAGCGGCTCCCGGCAGATCGGCAGCAGCAGCTTCAGAGATTTTTCCAGCTCTTCCGGCCAGAGTCTGGCATAAAAAACAACTGGGATTATCATAAGAGCTGAGGCCAGAAGGCCATAAATTAGCTGAAGAGAAATGATCCGTCCCTCCAGAAAAATATCTGCCAGCCCTCTCTGCTGAAAGATAAGCAGCAAAACCAGAGCAATCAGGGTCAGGCCTGTCTGAAGCAGCACCAGCAGCCTGATTGGCACATCCTGCTGTTTCTGTCTCATAATTGTAACACTCCCGATCATATTAAAATACTTGTTCATTAAATTGCCTGTCCATCTGGAGCAGTATTAAGTTATTGAAATAGACTAAATCAGGCTAGATTATTAAATAATGTTATTAAATCATGGAAAAACCCGGCCGGATTAAATTATAGGTTTATCCAGCCGGGTGTTTTATTCTCCGAGCGATTAATTTCTGTGAACAACTCACTATGCTCGATTATCACAGGTGATTTTGTTTTTAGTCATCCAGGAAAGAGAAGTTTCAGATTGCTTTACCTCTGTTTATTCCTCTTCTTCCTGAGCCTCAGATTCATAGGACTGCTCCAGACGCTTATAGGTCTTATACCTTTCTTCAGCCTGTTTTTCTGCTTTCTCAAAGAGCTCTTCAGCAATCTCCGGGAAAGTCTGCTCCAGCGAGGCAAAACGAACCTCACTTCTTAAGAAATCCTTGAGAGATTCGGTCGGCTCCTTGGAGTCAAGACTGAAGGGATTTTCCCCCTTTTCTTTCAGCTCGGGATTAAATCTATAAAGATGCCAGTAGCCGCTCTTAACTGCCTTTTCCTCCTGTTTGACACTGCAGCTCATGCCCTCTTTCAGGCCGTGAGCAATACAGGGGGAATAGGCAATAATTATTGATGGCCCATCATAGGCTTCTGCTTCAGCTATAGCTTTAACAGCCTGATTCATGTTGGCACCTAATGATATCTGAGCTACATAGACATAACCGTAGGTCATCAGCATCTGTCCCAGATCCTTCTTCTGGGTCTTCTTGCCCGAAGCAGCAAATTTGGCAGCCGCCGCTACCGGGGTAGCTTTAGAAGATTGACCTCCTGTGTTGGAGTAGACCTCGGTATCAAAGACCATGACATTGACGTCTTCTCCGGAGGCCAGGACATGATCCAGACCGCCGTAACCGATATCATAGGCCCAGCCATCTCCCCCAAAGATCCACTGAGACCGCTTTGTCAGAAACTTTTCCAGGCTGGCTATTTTGGCCACTGTGCCATTATCGCTGTGTTCTTTCAAGAGGGGTCTGAGCTTTTCAGCAACCTCTTTGGAAGGCTCGCCCTGATCCTTTACCTCAAGCCATTCCTGGAACAGTTCTTTCAGTTCTGCAGGTATATCTTCCTCCTGGGCCTCCTCCATCAGCAGGGCAATTCGATCTCGCAGCTGCTCATTGCCCAGATGCATGCCATAGCCATATTCGGCATTATCCTCAAAGAGAGAGTTAGCCCAGGCCGGTCCATGGCCATCTTCATTGGTGGTGTAGACCGAAGTCGGGGCCGAGCCTCCCCAGATGGAAGAGCAGCCGGTGGCATTGGCAATTAACATTCTATCTCCAAAAAGCTGGGTTATCAGCTTGGCATAGGCTGTTTCCCCGCAGCCAGCACAGGCTCCGTGGAACTCCAGCAGCGGCTGCTGAAACTGACTGCCTTTGATTGATACTTTTTTCATCAGGTCTTCCTTATAGCTGACATTTTTGCTGACATACTCCCAGTTTTCTTTTTCTTTCTCCACCATTTCAGCAAAATCCTTCATTTCCAGAGCCTTTTCAGGAGCCGGGCAGGTTTCCACACAGACCCCACAGCCGGTGCAGTCCAGCGGGCTGACCTGAATGCGGTATTCCAGGTTTTCAAATTGACGACCGCGGGCTTCCAGGGTAGCCATATACTCCGGCGCTGCCTCTTTCTCTTCCTCATCCAGCAGGAAGGGGCGAATTACAGCATGGGGACAGACCAGAGCACACTGGTTGCACTGGATGCAGTTTTCCTCCAGCCATTCGGGAACATGGACGGCAATCCCGCGCTTTTCATACTGGGAAAGCCCCGGCGGGAAGGAACCATTTTCCCGACCGCTGAAGGTGCTTACCGGCAGTTCATCACCTTCCTGACGGGCAATGGGTTCCATAACCTCCTTAACGAATTCAGGCCTGTCATTCTCAGGCTCCTCTTCAACTTCAGCTTCAAGCCAGCTGTCAGGAATTTCAACCTGCTGCAGCTCATCCAGAGCTCTATCAACCGCTTCATTATTCATTTCAACTACCAGGTCGCCTTTATGGCCGTAGGATTTCTGGATAGCATCTTTGAGATACTTAATGGCATCATCCACCGGAATAATCCCTGCCAGCTTGAAGAAAACAGTCTGCATGATCATATTGATCCGGCTGCCAAGTCCGATATCTTCGGCCAGCTCGTAAGCATTGATTATATAAAAGTCGATATCATTTTCCGCCAGATATCTCTTCATCTCACCCGGCAGATGATCTTCCAGCTCATCCATTGACCAGGTGCAGTTTAGAACAAAGGTGCCTCCGGGCTTGAGATCGGAGTGCATATCAAATTTATCAACATAGGCCTCATTATGGCAGGCAACAAAATCAGCCTGATCCACCTGGTAAGTAGATCTGATCTTCTCTTCTCCGAATCTTAAGTTAGATACTGTAACTCCTCCGGATTTTTTAGAGTCATAGGAAAAATAACCCTGAGCATAGAGTTCAGTATTATCACCGATAATTTTAATGGCATTTTTATTGGCTCCCACAGTACCATCAGAACCAAAACCCCAGAACTTGCAGGAGGTGGTACCTTGCGGTGAGGTATCAATCTTTTCCTCGACCGGCAGGGAGGTGTTGGTTACATCATCATAAATGCCTACTGTAAAGCCGTCCTTAGGCTGAGACTGCTTGAGGTTATCCAGCACAGCTTTGATGTGAGAGGGGTTGGTTTCCTTGGAGCTTAAGCCGTAACGGCCGCCCACAATAATCGGCGATTCTTCCCGATCATAATAGAGAGACCTAACATCTTCATAAAGCGGTTCTCCCACTGCACCTGGCTCCTTGGTTCTGTCCAGCACAGCAATCCTTTCAACGCTTTCAGGCATAGCTTCAAAGAAATATTTAGCTGAGAAGGGTCGGTAGAGCCGTACCTTAATAGTACCAACCTTCTCTCCCCGGGCAGTCAGATAATCAATAGTCTCCTCAATTGTTTCGGTGACTGAACCCATAGCAATTACTACCCGTTCGGCGTCAGCGGCACCGTAATAATTAAAGGGCTGGTAATTTCTTCCGGTTAAATCGTTGATTTTTTCCATGTTTCTGGCAACTATATCGGGAGTTCTCTCATAATACTTATTGGCTGCCTCCCGGGCCTGGAAGAAAATATCAGGGTTTTGAGCAGTTCCCCTGGTTTCAGGATTCTCGGGACACATGGCATCCCTGCGAAACTCTTCCAGGGCTTCTTCATTGATAAGTTCAGCCAGGTCCTCATAATCCAGCACATCAATATTCTGTATCTCATGGGAAGTTCTAAAACCATCAAAAAAGTGTATGAAGGGCAGACGGGATTCAATTCCAGCCAGATGGGCCACCCCACCGAGATCCATGACTTCCTGCACGCTGCCGGCAGCGATCATTCCCGCCCCGGTCTGGCGGCAGGCCATGACATCCGAGTGGTCACCAAAAATCGAAAGAGCCTGGGTTGCCACTGTTCTGGCGCTGACATGAAAAACTCCCGGCAAAAGCTCTCCGGCCATCTTATAAATATTTGGCAGCATCAGAAGAAGGCCCTGTGAGGCGGTAAAGGTCGTTGTCATGGCGCCGGTTGCCAGCGAACCATGCACCGCTCCAGCTGCCCCTCCCTCTGACTGCATTTCGGTCAGCTTGACCCTTTGACCGAAGATATTCTTGCGTCCATGGGCACTCCATTCATCAACCATTTCAGCCATTGGAGAGGATGGAGTTATGGGATAGATAGCTGCCACATCAGTAAAGGCATAGGCTACATGGGCAGCAGCAGTATTACCATCCATGGACTGCCTTTTGGTAGTCATTTATTGTTCCCCCCTAAATAATTTTATAGATATAGATAATATATAGATTCACATAGTTAGTCAGTATTTAGTATATCCGATTCAATTTTTAGTGTCAAATTATTTAAAATTCAGATATATCAATCATGCTTAATTAAGGATATTATGGGAATTTCAGCCTCTTTAACAGCCTCTCCGGCTTGTTAATTAATTACTCTTCTTACCGGATAAAAAATTGGAGCAGCTGAGATAGTAGCAGCTGCTGGAATTGCAGAAGAAAAAAATTTGTCTCTCCAGCAGCAGAGATCATCCCCTATAAACCCTATGGGCTTTAGGTTTCCTATAGAATTTAAGTTTAATATCGACTTCAAGTATCTGGCTTTAAGCATCAGACCTTAAGTTTAATATCGAATTTTAAGTATCGACTTCTAGTCTCGACTTTTTATAAGTATAGACTTTAATTCAGCTTCAAGTTATAGACATATACCGGCTATAAGGTGCTAAAATCCAGCGATATTGCTGCTTTATTAGAAGTAATTATTTCCTGAAATAAGGTTTGGAGTTGATTTTTTAGTCTCTCAGCAAGTATAATTAGTTTGGAGCGGGTAAGATTTATCGGAAAATAATCAAGGAGGTAATTACATGCCCTCATCACAGGCAGAGCCCTTCAAAATCAAAATGGTGGAAAAAATAAAGAAAATTCCTCGCAATGAGCGGGAAGAAGCCCTGGAAAAGGCCGGTTACAATCTTTTTGCCCTGAGCTCTGATGAAGTCTATATTGACCTTCTCACTGACAGCGGAACCGGGGCAATGAGCGATGAACAGTGGGCTGCGCTGATGAAGGGAGATGAATCCTATGCCGGCAGCCGCAGTTATTCCCGGCTAAAGGAGACCGGCCAGGAAATCTTCGGTCACCGCTACATACTTCCGTCCCATCAGGGACGGGGAGCGGAGCGGGTTCTCTTTCCCCTGCTGATTTCTGAAGGACAGTATGTGATTAATAATATGCATTTTGATACCACCAAGGCCCATGTTGAGCTGGCCGGGGGGCGGGCCAAAAATTTTGTTACCCCGGAAGCCTATGACACCAGGAACTATCATCCTTTCAAGGGTAATTTTGACCTGAAAAAGCTGGAAAACTTTCTCCAGGAGACCCCCCGGGAAGAAATTGCTTTCATTATCGTCACTGTCACCTGCAACAGCGCCGGGGGACAGCCAGTTTCTCTGGAAAATATCAAAGCTGTTTCCCGGCTTGCCGCTGAATATAATATCAAAATAGTTTTTGATGCTGCCCGTTTCGCTGAAAATGCCTTTTTTATCAAAAATAGAGAAGAGGGGCAGTCCCGGCGTTCACTGATTGAAATAGCCCGGGAGATGTTTCATTATGCTGATGCCTTTACCATGAGCGCTAAAAAGGATGCCATTGTCAACATGGGAGGCCTGATAGGTATCAAAGAGGATGAAGAACTTTACAATAAGGTTCGTTCCCGGCTTGTTCCTCTGGAAGGCTTTCCAACCTATGGAGGCCTGGCCGGCCGCGATATGGAAGCCCTGGCTACCGGCCTTCGGGAGGGTCTGGATTATGATTACCTCAAATACCGCACCGGTCAGGTAGAATATCTGGCAGAAAAACTGCGGGAAAATAATATTCCCGTCCAATATCCTCCGGGAGGACATGCAGTTTTTGTTGATGCTGCCGAGATGCTGCCTCAGATACCCTATCACCAGTTTCCAGCCCAGGCACTGGCTAATGCCCTCTATCTGGAAGCAGGGGTTCGGGGAGTAGAGATAGGCTCTTTTCTGCTGGGAAGAGACCCTGAAACCGGAGAACAGCTTAAATCTCCTCTGGAGCTGCTCCGTCTCACCATTCCCCGACGGGTTTATACCAACAATCACCTTGATGTGGTGGCTGAAGCTCTGATTAATATTAAGGAATATGCCGGAGAATTAACCGGATTGAAATTCACCTACGAACCTGAAGTTCTGCGACATTTTACCGCCCGGCTAAAACCGGTGCAGCAGGGATAATTTACTGGCGAAACTACTATTACTAACTATACTATTATTACTGGCTATACTTATGCTTTACAATTTTATTGCTATACTGTCACTGTACAATCTTACTTCTATGCTGCTTTACAATCTTACTGTTATACTGCCACTGTGCAGTCTTAATTTTGTACTCCTAATGTAAAATCTTACTGTTATACTGCCATTACTGAGAAAAATCATTAATTAAGGAGGTATTCATCTTGCATTACCGCAAAATGGGAAATCAGCCGGAGAAGGTTTCAGCTCTGGGATTCGGGGCCATGCGCTTTCCGGTGAAGGATGAGGACTACGGTAAAATTGATGAAGAGAAAACAGCAGAAATGCTGGATTATGCTCTGGATAAGGGGATTAATTATATAGATACAGCCTGGAGCTACCACGAAGGAGAAAGCGAAAATTTTCTGGGTGAGTATTTAACCGAACGGGGAAAGCGAGAAGATATATATCTTGCCACCAAGCTGCCAACCTGGTTAATCGAAAAGGAGGACGAGCTCGATTACTATCTGGAGCAGCAGCTTAAAAAAATGCAGACCGATTACTTTGACTTTTACCTGCTGCACACCCTTAGTTCGGAGCGCTGGGATAAAATGGTGGAGGTTAAGGCCGTCGACTGGCTGCTGGAAAAAAAGCAGGAGGGGAAAATCAACTATCTGGGTTTTTCCTTCCACGATGAGTATGACCTATTTCAGGAAATAATCGATTATAGCTCCAGCTGGGACTTCTGTCAGATCCAGTATAACTATCTCGACCAGGAATATCAGGCCGGTACCCGGGGGCTGAAATATGCTGCTGACAGGGGCCTGGGAGTAATAATAATGGAGCCTCTTAGAGGTGGGCTGCTGGCTCAGGAACCTCCGCAGGAAGTTAAGGATATCTGGCAGGAAAGCAGCAGGGATATTTCACCAGCGGCCCGTGCGCTGGAATGGCTCTGGGATAAACCGGAAGTTTCACTGGTGCTGAGTGGTATGAGCCGGCTCTCTGAGGTTAAAGAAAATATTTCCACAGCTTCTGGCCTGGCGGGACCAGGTGAACTGGACAGCCGGGAAAAGGAGCTGGTTGATCGGGCTGCCGAAAAATTTAAAAAACTGGCCCCGGTAAACTGTACCGGCTGCAACTACTGCATGCCCTGTCCGGAAGGGGTCTTCATTCCCCGGGTCTTCGATTACTACAATCAGGCTCATATCTATGATAATTATGAAGAAATCCAGGAATCCTATGCTAAGCTGAAAGAAAAACAGCAGGCCAGCAACTGCGTGGCCTGCCTTAAGTGCGAGGACAAATGCCCTCAGGAACTCCCAATAGCCAGACTGATGGAGGAAATAGCTAATTATTTCTGATGGTTTGGTCTGATGGTTGAGATAAACCAGCAATTAAACCCTTATATACCAGCAGGGGAGCCCTTTGGCTCCCCTTAGTGTATAGTGTTTTTGTTGTTTAAAGTTTTTAGTGTTCAGTGTTTTTGTATTGCTTGCTTTTTAAACCACCAGCAGGGTAACGGCCATTATCAGCATCCCGGAAATAAAGGCATATATCTCCCGGTGTCCTTCTCCGTACTTCTGCGAGGTAGGCAGCAGCTCATCAACCGAGATAAATACCATCACTCCCGCGACAAAGGCAAAAATCAGGCCGAAGATCAGCTCATCCAGCAGCTGATAGAGGAGAAAATATCCAATCACCGCCCCGATCGGTTCAGCCAGTCCGGCTAAAAAGGCATAACCCACAGCTTTAGCCCTGCTGCCGGTAGCATAAAAAATTGGAATGGAGACAGCGATTCCCTCAGGAATATTGTGCAGGGCAATTGCTATCGCTATGGATATCCCCAGGGCCGGATCAGCCATGGTGGCTACAAAGGTTACCAGGCCCTCAGGAAAGTTATGAATTGCAATGGCAGAGGCTGATATTAATCCCACTCTGTGGAGCTCCTGGCGGTCCTCCCCGGCCAGAGACTCCTGCATCTTTTCCCGGTCCTCTTCTGCCAGAGCTTCTATCTGTTCTTCATCCCAGACATGGTGAGGGTTGTCTCCCTCCGGAACCAGTCTATCAATCAGAAGAATTAATATTACCCCCAGGAAAAAGGCCAGTACAGTTACCGCAAAGCCCGTATCAGCCCCCAGAGCAGCCTGCAAATCCTCCCTGGCCTCATCAAAAAGCTCAACGAAGGATATGTAAATCATAACTCCGGCCGAAAAACTCAGAGCTGAAGCCAGAAAGCGGGTATCGGTTTTTTTTGTGAAAAAGGCTAAAATACTGCCCAGCCCGGTTGAAAGCCCGGCAAAGGTGGTCAGGGCAATCGCCAGCCATAAATTATTCATTTGACTCACCTCCAGTTAGTTTTAATTTAGCAAAACAGTTAATTGTCAATTTAATTTTATTTAGCAAAATAGTTGATTATCAACAGTCAAGTTTACACATCTGGTTTTCTAATCCATAATAACTCATAACTGCCGAAGATAAAATTACAATCTCTTTAATTTCAAGCTTTAACAGGAATATTATAACATAATACACAGTTATTATAGCATGATAATAAGTATTAATAAAGAATTATCATGAGAAAATTCAAGTTTTCCCCCGGGAAAAAGAGGATTTCAGGTAAAGATGTTTAATACTTATATAATAGATAAGTTTATCTAAAGAAAATTAATAAAATAATAGACAAAAAATGCTTTAGTCCATATCTTTAGTCCATATAATAAAAATTATGTTATAACATAGCTTTGATATCAACACCGGCCTGGATTCAGGCCGGTTTACCACTGCAAAAATAAAGGAGTTTTTCCCTTGCAGCAGTATGATTTTAAATATTTCTTTTTAAAATATAAAAAGCGCTATCTCCTGGGAGTTGTCTGGCTGGCGATGGTTGATGTCCTTCAGCTCATAATTCCCCAGATTTTAAGGCTTTTCACCGATGATCTTCAGGAAGGTTTGCTGGATGGTGCCGGGCTGGTTAGATATGCTTTTTTTATAGTTCTGGTGGCCGGAGGTACAGCTCTATTTAGATTTCTCTGGAGGCTTTATATCAACGGAACGGCCCGTAAACTGGAGAGGGATCTGAGAAATGATCTCTACAGCCATCTTCAGCGGCAATCTCCCTCCTACTTTCAGCATCAAAAAACCGGCGATCTGATGGCTCATGCCACCAATGATATCAACGCTATCCGCCGCGCTACCGGACCGGGAGGGGTGATGCTGGCCGATGCCATCATGTTAACCATTGCCACCATCGCCATTTTGATCTTTACCATCGATATCCGCCTGACTCTGATGGCTTTAATTCCTCTGCCCTTTATCTCGCTGGTTTCGGTGCATTTTGGAAAAATAATCCACAAAAAATTCAAAAGTGTCCAGGAGGCCTTTTCCAACCTCAGCGATAAGGCTCAGGAAAACTTTTCCGGCATCCGGGTGGTCAAAGCCTTTGCCCGGGAAAAGAAGGAAGTAGAGAGATTCGAGGTCAGCAACAGAAATAACTTTCTCCGCAATGTTGACCTTATCAAAACCTGGGGGCTCTTTCGCCCGCTGGTCCAGTTCTTTTCCGGTCTCAGCTTTCTGGTGGTTATCTGGTATGGCGGAAGGCTGGTGATCCTGCGCACCATCTCCCTGGGAGATTTTGTGGCCTTCATCAGCTATCTCGGCATGCTGACCTGGCCGATGATGGCTCTGGGCTTTGTCATCAATATTATTCAGCGGGGCCGGGCCTCACTGGATCGGCTCAATGACATTTTTGCTGAGGAGCCGGATATCTATGATTTTCCGGGAACTGATTTTGATATCAGCGAGCTCAGTGGAGAAATAACCTTTGATGATCTGACCTTTTCCTATTCTGATAATGATGAAACTGTACTGCAGGATATTAATCTTGAAATTGCTGCCGGCGATACAGTAGCTTTTCTGGGCCGAACCGGTTCTGGCAAATCCACCATCGCCCGGCTGCTTTTACGGATGTACAACACCGATCCCGGTGAGATTTACCTTGACGGCCGTGATATCCGGGAAGTGCCGCTCAGGGTAGTCCGGGAGGAGATGGCCTATGTTCCTCAGGATAATTTCCTCTTCTCCACCACCATTGCAGAAAACATTGCCTTTCACGATCCTGAGATTTCCCGGGAGAAGATTGAGCAGGCCGCCCGGGAGGCCTGTGTCTACGAGAATATCAAAGATTTTACCCATGGTTTTGATACCATCCTGGGAGAGCGGGGGGTAACCCTCTCGGGAGGCCAGCAGCAGCGGGTCGCTCTGGCCCGGGCCCTGATTAAAAGACCGAAGATCTTAATGCTGGATGATTCCCTCTCGGCTGTCGATACCAAAACCGAAGAAGAAATTCTTCAGAATCTGGAGAGCATCATGGCAGAACGGACTACAATCCTGATTGCCCATCGAATTTCCACCATCAAGAATGCCGACCGAATCTTTGTGCTGGACCAGGGGCAGATTATTGAGAGGGGAGACCATGAATCTCTGCTGGAAGAAGAAGGACTCTATTATGATATCTATCAGAAGCAGCTGCTGGAAGAAAAACTGGAAGAGAGCTAGGAAAGGAGGAGCAGGATGAGAGATTTTCGCGAAGAAGAAGAGCTGGGCAAAGCCTATGACTCCCGGCTCATGAAAAGATTATTAACCTATGCCCGTCCCTACTGGAAAATCCTGCTGCTCTGTATTCTTCTGCTGCTGGTGGTTACCGCCGTGCAGCTGGCCCGGCCCTATTTGATCCGCCTGGCAATTGATAACCATATCAATGTTATGAATCTTCCCCAGGTGGCCTTTAGCGAGCCTCCCCCGGAAGAGGTGGAATACCTGGAGCTGGATGGCATCTATCTGGCACGGGAAAATCAGCTGGAAGGTGAGTACCCCGATCAGGAGCGTTATCAATTCATCAGACATGAAGGGAATTATTTCCTGATACCTACCTTTACTCCCAATCCTGAAACTGTCGAGGTAACCGGTGAGCCCGGAAATTATTCTGCTGAAGTCAACGGGGAGCAGTACCCGGCGCGCATTCTCTCAGCTGAAGAACTGTCTGAAATGCGGGAGCAGGACTTTGCCGGAATCACCAGAATCGCCCTCTTTCTCCTGACAATCATGCTTTTTGGTTTCGGGTTTCATTATCTCGAGGTTTATCTGCTGCACAAAACCAGCCAGCAGATTATTTACAACATGCGCCAGGAGATCTTTTCCCATCTTCAGGATATGTCGCTCTCCTATTTTGATCAAAACCCTGTGGGGCGGCTGGTTACCCGGGTTACCAATGACACCGAAACCTTAAATGATATGTATTCCCAGGTAATTGTCACCCTTTTCAAAGATATTTTCATGCTGGCCGGAATCGTTATTATCATGCTGGCCATGAATATCCAGCTCACCCTGGTAACCTTTGCCATCATGCCACTGGTCCTGGTGGTTTCCATCATTTTTCGCTATTATGCCCGGGAGGCCTATCGCAAGGTTCGGGTCAGGCTGGCAAAGATCAACGCTACCATCTCAGAGAATATCTCGGGAATTGAAATTATTCAGA
>PWFW01000139.1 GCA_003554225.1 Halanaerobiaceae bacterium
AAAAAACTTGAATAATGCTAGGGCATTATTTTGTTTTATAGAGCGTTCTCATATTTTTTTGAGAGTTCTCACTGGCAGGAGGATAATTTTGAAAATAGATTATAATTTTTTATCTTTAATGTGGTTGACCAGGCTAAACTGGTTTCAACTAATTCAAAAATTTTTATTAAAATTGTATGAGGCATTTGCCATGGAATTTTAATTTGGATAGAAAATAATAGATATTTAGACATATTAATAATAAAAAAATAAAAAATGTTATTTAAGGAATTATTTAGGCAAATAAAATAATAGTTCAAACATTGGAGACAAAAATTAACTTTGAATGTTGTGGTTACACTATTTATATGGTATAATTTATTAATGTAGACATATAAAATTAGGATTTAATAATCCAGCATGAAAAGCTGGAGAAAAAGGGGGATAAAGAAGAGCAAACAAACTTTAAAGTGGTTTAGTGAAGTTTTTGAGCTTTTCCCCGACAGTTTGACTGAAAATTATGGATTTTGCTTCGTTGCTGGAACTATCTAACGCTAGAGAAGTTTTTTCAAAAAACTAGAGGAGGTTAAAGTATGGTTAAGAAGATTGGATTGGGACTGTTAATTGCTATTTTTGTTCTGTCGATGATGGCCATGACTGCAGGGGAAGTGGTGGCTCAGGATGAGTTGATTATAGCTCAGGGGGCGAGCAGAACTACGATGGATCCCCAGGGTGAGAATGACCAGCCCTCAGCTCAGGTCAGGGCGATGATTTATGATACTCTGCTGCATCAGACTCCTGATATGGAGATTGAGCCGGGCCTGGCTGAAGACTGGGAGCAGATCGATGATGTTACCTGGGAGTTTTATCTCCGAGAAGGCGTTTATTTTCATAATGGTGAAGAGCTGACAGCTCAGGATGTCAAATTCACCTATGAGCGTCTGATTGATCCGGAAGAAGCTTCTCCTTCAGGTTTTATTCTGGAAATTTTGAGAGAGATTGAGGTTGTTGATGATTATACCATCAGGCTGCATCTGGAAGAGCCCTTTGTTCCTCTTTTGAGCCATTTAACTCATACTTCTACCAGCATTTTAAACCAGACAGCAGTGGAAGAAGCCGGCGATGATTATGGAACAATTGTAGTAGTTGGTACCGGCCCCTATGAATATATTGACTGGGCTACCGGGGACTATATTCTGCTGGAAAGAAATGAAAATTACTGGGGCGAGCTGGCCCAGACTGAAAGGCTGAGATTTAGAGCTATCCCCGAAGATACCGTGCGGGCCATTGAAGTAGAGACCGGCGGAGCTCACATTTCTCTGGATATCTCTCCAGTTGATGTTGGCAGGCTGGATGATGACCCGGAAGTAAATCTGGTTCAGTATCCCACCCTCGCCACCCACTATATAGGCTTTAACGCTCAGAGAGAGCCCTTTGATGATGTTAGGGTAAGACAGGCTATTAACTATGCTGTTGATATTGATCCCATAGTGGATTTCGTATATGAAGGTCAGGCGGTTGCTGCCAACAGTCCCATTTCTGATATGGTCTGGGGCGCTAATCCTGATCTGGAGCCCTATGGTTATGATGTAGAGAGGGCCAGGGAACTGCTGGAAGAAGCCGGCTATGGAGATGGCTTCAGCACTACGATTTACACCAATGATAATCCCCAGCGGATTCAAATTGCCGAGATGGTTCAGGATAATCTCCGTCAGCTCGATATAGATGTTGAAGTTAGCGTGCTGGACTGGGGTGACTATCTTGAGAGGACCGGCGAAGGCGAGCATGATATGTTTATTCTTGGCTGGGTTTCGGTAACCGGTGATGCCGATTACGGTCTTTACTCTCTCTTCCACAGCAGCCAGTTTGGCCATGCCGGAAACCGCACATTCTGGTCCGATCCTGAAGTTGATGATCACCTGGAGGCCGGGCGGATGATAGCTGATCTGGAAATCAGAGAAAATGCCTATCACCGGGCTCAGGCAATTATCAGAGAACAGGCCCCCTGGATCTTTCTGATTCATACCGAGGCAGTTCACGGTTTAAGAGAAAATGTTGCCGGTTTTGTACCCCATCCTGCCGGCCATCATGACTTCAGCGCAGTCTATTTTGCTGACTAAATTTTCAGGTTAACAGGCTGCTGGCTGATTCAAGAAGGCCTTAAGCCTGGCTTTAAGTATCTTTTACCTGGAAATATCTTATCTGATCTGTTTATAGATGCAGGGGGAGGATGACAACCAGAGCGATAGGCAGGTAATTAACTGCCTATCGCTTTCATCTTGCTTTAGTTATATTAATTTAGATATTATTTTTGTTTTAAATTTTTTCATACTATTGTTATCGTCTGCCAGGTTTTCTTCGCGAAAAGTAGTATTGTTTGAAGATTTTTTGAGTTTCGGTTGTTTTTTGTTTTTCAGATATCTAATTTGTAGAATTTTTTTGGGAAGGTGGAAACTCTGAATGTGGAAATATATGATAAAAAGGCTGCTGGCTTTGATACCGGTCTTGATCGGGGTGTCAATTCTGGTATTTCTGCTGATGCATATTACTCCCGGTGACCCGGCGATTTTAATGCTGGGAGAACGGGCTCCTGAAGAGCAGCTGGAAAACCTGAGAGAAAGTATGGGACTTAATGAACCACTGCCAGTTCAGTATATTAACTGGATGGGAAGAGTTCTGCAGGGGGATATGGGACGTTCGCTGCGTTCCCGCAGGCCGGTGACCATGGAAATCTGGCAGCGGCTGCCTAACACTCTTTCCCTGGGATTTGCGGCAGCTTTTCTGGCAATTGTGGTGGGGATCCCGATCGGGGTGATCTCGGCTGTGCGGCCAAACTCCTGGATGGATAATATTTTCACCGGGATTACCTTTGCCGCGGTTGGGATGCCGGTTTTCTGGACCGGGATTATGCTGATTTTAATCTTTTCAGTCTATCTCCGCTGGCTGCCCTCCTCGGGTATGCAGTGGGATATTCGCAACTTTATTTTGCCGACCATTGCTCTGGCTTCGGTTACTACCGCCACCATTACCCGGATTACCCGCTCCAGCATGCTTGATGTGCTGAAGGAGGACTATGTGAGGACTGCCCGTTCCAAGGGAATTTCGGAAAGAATGGTGGTTTACAAGCATGCTCTGCGGAATGCCTTGATTCCGGTTGTTACAATTATGGGACTGCAGTTTGGACGGCTGCTGGCGGGAGCAGTGCTGACCGAGACAGTTTTTGCCTGGCCGGGAATGGGACGTTTAATTGTTGACGCTATTCGCACCAATGATTTTCCTCTGGTGCAGGGCTCGATTCTGGTTTTTGCGCTATCCTATGCTCTGGCCAATACCTTTGTCGATTTCACCTATGCCTATCTGGATCCCCGGCTGCAGACCAGATATGAATAGCATGATTTTCCAGGCAGTTTAGTTTAGCCGGAGATCGAGATAGTCTGGATTGA